>NZ_JCAXDW010000029.1:0-1408 GCF_059759235.1 Paeniglutamicibacter sp. GQ140 | reverse complement strand
GTGGTGTTTGTGGTTTAAGTTGTCGGCCTATTAGTACAGGTCAGCTTCACGAGTCTTTAGTCCTCGCTTCCACATCCTGCCTATCAACCCAGTGGTCTGGCTGGGGGCCTCTCACACTCAAAAGTGTATGGAAATCTCATCTCGAAGTGGGCTTCCCGCTTAGATGCTTTCAGCGGTTATCCCTTCCGAACGTAGCTAATCAGCGGTGCACTTGGCAGTACAACTGACACACCAGAGGTTCGTCCGTCCCGGTCCTCTCGTACTAAGGACAGCTCTTCTCAAATTTCCTGCGCGCGCAGCGGATAGGGACCGAACTGTCTCACGACGTTCTAAACCCAGCTCGCGTACCGCTTTAATGGGCGAACAGCCCAACCCTTGGGACCTACTCCAGCCCCAGGATGCGACGAGCCGACATCGAGGTGCCAAACCATGCCGTCGATATGGACTCTTGGGCAAGATCAGCCTGTTATCCCCGAGGTACCTTTTATCCGTTGAGCGACGGCCGTTCCACAACGTGCCGCCGGATCACTAGTCCCGACTTTCGTCCCTGCTCGAGCTGTCGCTCTCACAGTCAAGCTCCCTTGTGCACTTACACTCGACACCTGATTGCCAACCAGGCTGAGGGAACCTTTGGGCGCCTCCGTTACTCTTTAGGAGGCAACCGCCCCAGTTAAACTACCCATCAGGCACTGTCCCTGACCCAGATCATGGGCCGAAGTTAGGTGACCGGTACAGCCAGAGTGGTATTTCAACGATGACTCCACCCGAACTAGCGTCCGGGCTTCACAGTCTCCCACCTATCCTACACAAGCTGCACCGAACACCAATACCAAACTATAGTAAAGGTCTCGGGGTCTTTCCGTCCTGCTGCGCGTAACGAGCATCTTTACTCGTAGTGCAATTTCGCCGAGTTCATGGTTGAGACAGCGGGGAAGTCGTTACTCCATTCGTGCAGGTCGGAACTTACCCGACAAGGAATTTCGCTACCTTAGGATGGTTATAGTTACCACCGCCGTTTACTGGGGCTTAAATTCTCAGCTTCGCTCCAAAGAGCTAACCGGTCCTCTTAACCTTCCAGCACCGGGCAGGAGTCAGTCCGTATACATCGTCTTGCGACTTCGCACGGACCTGTGTTTTTAGTAAACAGTCGCTTCCCCCTGGTCTCTGCGGCCCACACCCGCTCGCGCCAGCAAGTGGCGTCCACGGGGCAGGCCCCCCTTCTCCCGAAGTTACGGGGGCATTTTGCCGAGTTCCTTAACCATGATTCTCTCGATCGCCTTAGTATTCTCTACCTGATCACCTGTGTCGGTTTGGGGTACGGGCGGCTAAAACCTCGCGTCGATGCTTTTCTTGGCAGCATAGGATCACCGAATCACCCCCCAAGGGGGGCGCCTATCGGATCTCAGGC
>NZ_JCAXDW010000028.1:0-1442 GCF_059759235.1 Paeniglutamicibacter sp. GQ140 | reverse complement strand
TGAACTGCTCCCCGAAAGTTGGACTGAATAATTCAGATCCTTACTTTCGGGGAGTTTTTCATGCGTCAAAATAGTTCATTGACCGCCGAGCAGCGGCTGGCTGCCGTCGATCTTTTCGAGCAGGGATTCGGGCATAAGGCGGTATCCTCAAGACTGAACGCCGGTGAACACGCCGTTCGTGGGCTCGAGAAACGGTTCAGGATTTGGGGTAGGGCAGCGTTGGAAAGCAAACCGACCAATCAGGTGTATTCCTTCGAGTTCAAGCTCGCGGTCGTCCGCCAGTTCCTCGACGGCGAGGCGACGCTGATGGAGCTTGCCCAACGGCACCAGCTCAGCTCCCCGAACCTTCTCAGGACCTGGGTCAGGACCTACCGGGAACAGGGCGAGGACGGGCTGCGTCCCAAGGCCAAGGGCCGCCCCAAGACCGCCCCCGGCGCCGAAGCGGGTGAACCCACCGAACTCGAGAAGCTGCGCCGCGAGAACCAGCGGCTGCAGGCTGAGAACGCCTACCTAAAAAAAGTTCGGGCCTTGAGGAACCAACCACCGCGCTGAAAATCAGCGCCGTGATCGCCCTCAAGGCCTCCCACCCCTTGCCCCTCCTCCTGGCCGCTGCCGGGCTTCCCCGCTCCACGTTCTTCCACCGCCAGGCCGCGCTCAAGGCACCGGACCGGCACGCGGAGCTCCGCGCCCGGATCCACGAGATCTTCACCAATGCCATGGGCAGGTACGGGCACCGCCGCATCCACGCCGAATTGCTCGGCGGTGGGTGGCAGGTGGCGAAGAAGACCGTGCTGAAGCTGATGCGCGCCGAGGGCCTGGTCTGCAAGGTCCGCAGCCGCCGCAGGTATTCCTCCTACAAAGGCCAGATCGGCAAGGTCGCCGAAAACCTGCTGAAGCGCGAGTTCGAAACCGAGGCACCGAACCTCAAGTGGGTGACCGACGTGACCGAATTCAAGATCGCCGAGCGCAAGGTCTACCTCTCGCCGGTGCTGGACCTGTTCGACCGCTCGATCGTTTCCTACTCGGTGTCGCAGTCCCCGACCGTGGCCTTCGCCAACCAATCGCTCAGCGAGGCCATCGGCACCCTGGCCGCGGGCGAGGCGCCGATGATGCACTCGGACCAGGGATTCCAGTACCAGCACGCCAGCTGGCAGAAACTGCTGGCCGACGCCGGCATGACCCAATCCATGTCGCGCAAGGGCAACTGCCTGGACAACGCCGTGATGGAAAACTTCTTCGGGCACCTGAAGGAAGAGATGTTCCACCACCACGAACACACCAGCGTCGAGGCATTCACCACAGAGCTCGACGACTACATCCACTGGTACAACCATGACCGCATCTCGTTAACGCTCGAGTGCCTGAGCCCGATGGAATACCGGGCCCAGGCACTGGCTGCGTAGACTTTTACTTACCGAGTCCAACTTTCGGGGACCAGTTCA
>NZ_JCAXDW010000027.1:0-1574 GCF_059759235.1 Paeniglutamicibacter sp. GQ140 | reverse complement strand
GCCTGGTGCTAGTTGCTCCTTAGAAAGGAGGTGATCCAGCCGCACCTTCCGGTACGGCTACCTTGTTACGACTTAGTCCCAATCGCCGGTCCCACCTTCGACGGCTCCCTCCCACAAGGGGTTAGGCCACCGGCTTCGGGTGTTACCAACTTTCGTGACTTGACGGGCGGTGTGTACAAGGCCCGGGAACGTATTCACCGCAGCGTTGCTGATCTGCGATTACTAGCGACTCCGACTTCATGGGGTCGAGTTGCAGACCCCAATCCGAACTGAGACCGGCTTTTTGGGATTAGCTCCACCTCACAGTATCGCAACCCATTGTACCGGCCATTGTAGCATGCGTGAAGCCCAAGACATAAGGGGCATGATGATTTGACGTCGTCCCCACCTTCCTCCGAGTTGACCCCGGCAGTCTCCCATGAGTCCCCGCCTTTACGCGCTGGCAACATGGAACGAGGGTTGCGCTCGTTGCGGGACTTAACCCAACATCTCACGACACGAGCTGACGACAACCATGCACCACCTGTGAACCAGCCCCAAAGGGGAAACCGTGTTTCCACGGCGGTCTGGCACATGTCAAGCCTTGGTAAGGTTCTTCGCGTTGCATCGAATTAATCCGCATGCTCCGCCGCTTGTGCGGGCCCCCGTCAATTCCTTTGAGTTTTAGCCTTGCGGCCGTACTCCCCAGGCGGGGCACTTAATGCGTTAGCTACGGCGCGGAAAACGTGGAATGTCCCCCACACCTAGTGCCCAACGTTTACGGCATGGACTACCAGGGTATCTAATCCTGTTCGCTCCCCATGCTTTCGCTCCTCAGCGTCAGTTAATGCCCAGAGACCTGCCTTCGCCATCGGTGTTCCTCCTGATATCTGCGCATTTCACCGCTACACCAGGAATTCCAGTCTCCCCTACATCACTCTAGTCTGCCCGTACCCACCGCAGATCCGAGGTTGAGCCTCGGACTTTCACGATAGACGCGACAAACCGCCTACGAGCTCTTTACGCCCAATAATTCCGGATAACGCTTGCGCCCTACGTATTACCGCGGCTGCTGGCACGTAGTTAGCCGGCGCTTCTTCTGCAGGTACCGTCACTTTCGCTTCTTCCCTACTGAAAGAGGTTTACAACCCGAAGGCCGTCATCCCTCACGCGGCGTCGCTGCATCAGGCTTTCGCCCATTGTGCAATATTCCCCACTGCTGCCTCCCGTAGGAGTCTGGGCCGTGTCTCAGTCCCAGTGTGGCCGGTCACCCTCTCAGGCCGGCTACCCGTCGTCGCCTTGGTGAGCCATTACCTCACCAACAAGCTGATAGGCCGCGAGTCCATCCCTGACCAAAAAATCTTTCCACCAAGAACCATGCGGTCCACGGTGCATATCCGGTATTAGACCCAGTTTCCCAGGCTTATCCCGAAGTCAAGGGCAGGTTACTCACGTGTTACTCACCCGTTCGCCACTAATCATTCTGTGCAAGCACAAAAGTCATCGTTCGACTTGCATGTGTTAAGCACGCCGCCAGCGTTCATCCTGAGCCAGGATCAAACTCTCCGTAAAAAAATACAGACACAACCAACACG
>NZ_JCAXDW010000026.1:0-1612 GCF_059759235.1 Paeniglutamicibacter sp. GQ140 | reverse complement strand
ACGGAATCCGCCACGGTCCTCGCGGGGATTGAAGCCGCCGCGGTCTTCACGGGGCTTGAATCCGCCTTCACGGCGATCGTCGCCGCCACGGAATCCGCCACGGTCCTCGCGGGGATTGAAGCCGCCGCGGTCTTCACGGGGCTTGAATCCGCCTTCACGGCGATCGTCGCCGCCACGGAATCCACCGCGGTCCTCGCGGGGCTTGAAACCGCCTTCACGGCGATCGTCGCCGCCACGGAATCCGCCACGGTCTTCACGGGGCTTGAATCCGCCGCGGTCTTCACGGGGCTTGAAACCGCCTTCACGGCGATCGTCGCCGCCACGGAATCCGCCACGGTCTTCACGGGGCTTGAAACCGCCTTCACGGCGATCGTCGCCGCCACGGAATCCACCGCGGTCCTCGCGGGGTTTGAAACCGCCGCGATCTTCACGAGGCTTGAAACCGCCTTCACGGCGATCATCGCCGCCACGGAATCCGCCACGGTCTTCACGGGGCTTGAATCCGCCTTCGCGACGGTCACCACCCTGGAATCCACCACGATCGTTGCCGCCACGGAATCCGCCGCGGTCTTCACGGGGCTTGAAGCCGCCGCGGTCTTCACGGGGCTTGAATCCGCCTTCGCGACGGTCGCCACCCTGGAATCCACCGCGGTCTTCGCGGGGCTTGAAACCGCCACGGTCTTCACGGGGCTTGAAACCGCCACGGTCTTCACGGGGCTTGAATCCGCCTTCACGGCGATCGTCGCCGCCACGGAATCCACCGCGGTCCTCGCGGGGCTTGAAGCCGCCGCGGTCTTCACGGGGCTTGAATCCGCCTTCGCGACGGTCACCACCCTGGAATCCACCACGATCATTGCCGCCACGGAATCCGCCGCGGTCTTCGCGGGGCTTGAAGCCGCCTTCGCGACGGTCATCGCCACCGCGACGGAAACCATCGCTGTTGTTCGGCTTAGAGCCGCTCCGATCGCGGTTGTCCTTTGACCCGAAGCCCTTGTTTTCGTTTGACACTAGATGTGTTCCTCTCAAAAGGGTCTTCAGTTTTGGACCCCACGCATGAACCAGTGGACCTCCGCATCTCACGGAAGCCCACCCTAAAATCTTTTTACCCTCACCAGGGCATTGAACGCCTGCATCTATCTTAGACGAGCGTACCCAGTCGCCTCCGTGATTTGCACCAATAGTGCGCAACGCAACTGCTCAATAGTACGGCAGAAACTCTGAAGGTCGCGTTGGAAAACAACAGCTGTTCGGCTCACGAAAACATTCCATCGGGCTCAAAGGTCGACGTAGTAGACCGACCGCCGGCTGCCAGTCCCCTGCCCAAAGGATAGTTTCACCAGACTCAGAAGTAAGGTCGCGTTCAAGGGAAGCAAAGACAAATCTAATGAGAGCAAATCGCCTAACATCTCGCTCTGCAACTTCTACCTTCGGCCAAAGAGTTCCAGCTCGGCGCCTGCACTTGGTCACGCGACGACTGTGCTGTGAAATCCTCGAACCTTAGTATCCAGCCATGAGCAAATGTTCAACGATGTGGGATTGTCGAACACGACTGAGAATCACATGCCTAGTGGTCCGCACCAGTCACTCGTTGAAGCCTGTCATTGGAACGTGG
>NZ_JCAXDW010000025.1:0-1656 GCF_059759235.1 Paeniglutamicibacter sp. GQ140 | reverse complement strand
GGACTGGACGACCACCCCGTCCGCGGTCGCGTACACCGGGGAACCACAAGGGACGGCATAATCCTGCCCGACATGGATCTGCGTCCCCGGGCCGGTCGGGTTGTTCCGCCAGCCATACGGGCTGGTGATGTGCAGGGATGCAACCGGGTGGATCAATTGGATGCCGCCGGGCAGTGCCCCAAGCACGCCCAGCCGCTGACCCGCGAGGTTGCCCGCGACATTTTGATGGGTGGCAATGCCCGGAACGAATCCGGCATGCGTCACATACGAAGGCCCGGTGCCCCCATATCCCGAACCGGTGCTGGTGATGCCCAGCGGTCGCGACGCGATTGCGTCGACATCGCTGAACAACGAGACCCTGACCGGCTGCACATTGGCAGCGGCCTGGCGGCTCAATCCCCCGTCTCGTTGCGGTGCCAGTTGGTCCTGGGCCAAGCCCAGTCCGGGTGCACCTGAAATGGCCACGACCGCGGCCATGGCAAGACCCAACGCAGAAATTTGTGGAATCTTGTTTTTTGCATTGCCGAGCTGGCTCGACACATTTCCCCGATTATCTTGATGTTTTTTCATCGGTAACAGCCCCCTGTTTAAGTCACCATGAAGTTTTTGCGCAGCCAAAAATGAGGTCGGCTTTCTGGTAATTAACCAGCGAGTTGTCCGTGTCACCCCAAGCAACTGAACACTTAGGGATCACCTTAACGCACAGCCGCCGCGGAAGAAAGAGATATTTGCAAGACATTGTTGTTAAGTTTTGTGATGCCTCGGGTTGTTGGCGGCGGCACCCCGCCTGGACATCGATGGCACTTGAAATCTCGGGCCATCGGTGACGATTCTTCTGGTGGCCGCCTGAATCCATCGGCCCTGCAGCGACTTGCTGTGTTGACTCGGGCGAGGCGGAATGACTACCGGGATTCCGCTGTGGTCCCGGACGAAGACAGCGTCTCTCCCGTGCCGCCATCGGTAGTCGCCGCGCCACTTGACGATTCCGTGTCCGGAGTCCCGGAACTCGAATCTGACAAGTTGCTCGCCGACTCGGTCGACGCACTGGTCGACGCACTGGTCGACGCACTGGTCGACGACTTGGTCGGCAAGGTGGATTGAGTCTCTGCGGACGAACTGCTTGGCGCGTTGGACGGAGAGTTGGTCGGCTCGACTGACGGTGAAACAGTCGGTGTCGCAGCAGTCTGGGATGAACTGGGCGAAGGCGTTGGTTCTTCGCTTGGCTCCGGCGTCGGGCTCGTTTCGGGCGCCGGCGTCTTCGTGGGCGACGTGGGCGAGGGCGCTGTAGGTGAGGGTGTGGGGCTTGGCGTCGGTGTTGGGGCCTTCGTTGGTGCCGGCGGAGTCGTCTTTTCGGGCGTGGCTTCCTCACTTGCTTCAGGTCGCGGGGTTTCGCTCCTGGGGGGCGTTGGCTTCGGTGTGGCCTTGGGTGGTTTCGGCAGTTCGACCTCGATGTCGTGGCCGTTCCTGCTCTCGGTCCTTGGCTCGCCGGAATTTCTGATGGGTTCCGCCGCGATGGTGGTGCGGCGCGAGTCGACCTTCGGATTTGGTTGGCCGGGGATGATCGGCAGGAAGTTTCGCGGGTCGTTCCAGCGGCCGTTGATGATGACCTCGAAGTGCACGTGGCAGCCGGTCGAGTTGCCCGTGGTACCGCTCAGC
>NZ_JCAXDW010000024.1:0-2673 GCF_059759235.1 Paeniglutamicibacter sp. GQ140 | reverse complement strand
TTTGCTGAAAACCCCGGGATAGAAGCCCAGAATCGCCCTCTGTGGGCCGTTTTGGCTATCAGTACCCCAAAAATGGCATTGTGACCCCGGCGACACCTTAGGCGGCAAAACTGCCCGCCTTAAACCTGAGTTCGGATTCACTTAGAGGAGCGCTCAGCTCCATCAGCGGCGAGCTATGGCAGTTTGGTCCGATTCCACACAAAAGAGGCAATCACCCCCGCGTGGCAATCGATTCTGCATTCGATCGCCACGCGTCAGCGCAGTTGCGTCATTTCGTCGAAGGATGGCTCCGCCGCAAGTTGTCGGCGAGGAGTCTGTGCCAAGCATTCGCGAGAGCCGACCGCACGGTTTGCTGTCTCATTGCTGAGCGGAACGAAGGGCTTCTGCGAATTTTCGGCCTGGTTCTGGATCCACCCCGAAATCCTCGGCATATCGTTCATGAATCTCTGCCCATTGTTCGTGGGCCATTTCTTCAGTCAGGTGCTCACCGCGTAGATGTGGGTCAAGCCGCGAAAGGTAAGTTTCCCAGCCGGCCGCGGTCTGCGCTGCAAGCGGGAGGTCATCAAAGACATGGGTGAAGGTAAGTCGGCAAGCGTCTCCCTCCTGGGTGAGCTTGAAGCTCTGCAGCTGGCCGGCGTAGGACCATGCCAGGTGATGCGGTGCATCGACTTCGGTCACCTCGAGTGTCGCCCCACCAGCTTCGAAGGTCTCCCCCTTCATCGGTGTCCAATCAACAGCTGCCGGGAACCACTGCTCAAGTTCGGCCGGCACGCTCACCGCGCGCCACACCGGCTCAATAGGATGGGCCAAACTGAGATCGAAATGGAGGGCCACGCGGCCGTCGATCAATTCCATGGTTCCGTGAATCATGGGCCCTCCTGCAGCTGCCAATTCTGGGTTTTCGTTGGTCAAGGGTTCTCCTTCGGGTGTCGTTCAAGGGGTTCGCGGTATCGAAGCCGGGGCTAAATATGGAAGAGCATCCTGCGGGTGCTCTTGGACATGGGGCAGGGTCCAAGACTTAACATAGGCCCTCAGGAGTTCATCCTGCCTCAAGAAAATGTGATCCGGCAAGGTGCGCATATCTAGCGTCAGCTCAGCGGCTATTGCAGCTCAGGCCCACTCAATCGCGGGTTCGACCGCTCACCCGCCTTCTGTAAACGCGCCTAACGATACCCTGTTTCTTGCACGCGGCAGTGCGGCAGCCGTCTGACTTGGTGCACTCCACAACACTCGTTGAAGTCGTGCTGCAACGAGAGAACCCCCGGCAAATGTTGTGTTCGTCCACCATCTCGCCGACGTTTCTTCAGCCTGCTTCGCGGACTTGCGCAACCACTGCTCAGAGGTCGGCCATCCGAAATACGACGCGGCGGTAGTTATGTGAATTTAGGGGAAGATCTGCCGGAACCCCTTGGTCGAGTTCATGGAACGTGGTGAGCTCATACGAATCGCCGCCGGCCGGCACGCTCACAATGATGAGTTCGGCCGGGAAGCTAGGGCACGCGCCGCCATCAGCGATGGTCTGGCAGGAAACCGGGCTCGGCATATTAGATGTGCCTGTTAAACATCGGAACCCCTGAACAATAATGTTCAGGGGTTCCGGGACGTTATGTCCGGCGGTGACCTACTCTCCCACACCCTCCCGAGTGCAGTACCATCGGCGCTGTGGGTCTTAGCTTCCGGGTTCGGTATGGGACCGGGCGTTTCCCCCACGCTATGACCGCCGTAACTCTAGTACCGAGCATTCCTTATTCAGGATTACTGGTGGCTTTATCGAGTCACAACAAGTGCTGTGGTTCTTCATCAATAACTATAGCGGAACCAGGAACGTAGCGCGAATCAAAACGTGGCATCCGGACCATGAGGGTAGTCACAGCCAGACCCTCGCGATTCACAGCTGCTCGAACTTCTGAATAGAACTCGGTGCGTTGCCTGGGGACTCATATAGTTTGCGGACGCCGAATCGTCTGTGCTGGAAGGCATCGAACATCCCACTGTCCCATACCGAACGCTTACCAAAATCAGCATCGGATTGCCGTCCGATCCAGAGGGAACCAACGATCTCATCATCGGCATCGACGTTGAACACCAGGTATTGCTCCCGAGGTTTCCCGTTCGGAGACGGTTGGGCTAAGCCGCCGTCGGTTACGTTGTGCGCTTCTACGACGGCGTCGATGTGGCTACCGGCGTACTCTGCTTTGTTGGAGACCAGTCAGGCTGGAATATCCTTCGCGGGCACGGGCAAAAGGTGCGCGTTCATGGACTCAATCCATATGGCAACCTGGCATGATACATTTCATGGAATTTGCCGTTGACTCCATATGGTCGAGTCTTGCGCGCATGTTTCGGTAGTTCTCGACCACTCACTACTGCGCGAGCTTGGGCTATCCCTCACTCGTTCTGGTTAACCGGGTCGTCAAAGCACCGCCTGCACCCCCGGTAGGGAACGGCAAGTACAGAGAGTACGAACTGTAGTGAATCCCTTATCGGCCGAGGCAAGGACGACATCGCTGCGTAGTCCACGCCATTGCGAGCTGTACTTGCCGGCCTTCGGTTCCAGCACCTGGCAGGCCGCGAGCAAGCCCCTTCTACATTCGTCATCCGGAATTTGGCCGGTCGCGTCGGCAACACCGTGGGAGCAATGACTACGGTTCGTGTGTTGTCCGAGGCGTTAAG
>NZ_JCAXDW010000023.1:0-9031 GCF_059759235.1 Paeniglutamicibacter sp. GQ140 | reverse complement strand
ACGGGAATTCACCCGTTAATCCTGCCAAACCGAACCACCAGCGATTAGGAGACACGCCCTAGCCGGGTAGAGGCACGGATTCCAGTCGCGCGGGCTTGGCCAGACCCAATGTTTCACGCAATGTGGTTCCCGGGTACGACGTGCGGAACAGACCGCGCTCTTGGAGGACCGGCACCACGAGTTCCACGAAGTCGTCCAATCCCGCGGGGAAGCTTGGGCACATGAGGTTGAAGCCGTCGCAGGCGCCCGTGGCGAACCATTCCTCGATCTCGTCCGCGACCTGCGAGGGAGTGCCGATCATGGTTGCATGCCCTCCCCCCGCGGCCAGGAATCCCAGCAGTTCCCGAAGCGTGGGCTGCTTCGTTTCAATGATGCGTTGCACCGTGAGGTAGCGGCCCTGCGGGCCGGAGAATTCCCCGGCGGGAGGCAGCCCGGCCACGGCCCCGTCCAGCGGATGGGCGGTGTAGTCCTGGCCCGTGAACAAGTTGAGCTGGGCGATGGCCGAGTCGATGTCCAGATAGGCATCCAGCGCGGCCTTCTTGGCCCGTGCTTCCTCCGGCGTGGCACCGATATACGTGACCAGCCCGGGAAGGACCGGAACCGTGTCCCCGGAGCGTCCGGCCAGGACCAGCCGTCGGCGGATGTCCGCGGCGTATTCCAGCGCCGATTCCCTGTCCCAGGAAACGGAGTAGATGGCCTCGGCATGCCGGGCGGCAAACGAGCGCCCGGATTCCGAGGAGCCAGCCTGGAAAAGCACCGGCCGCCCTTGTGGGCAGCGGGGGACGGTCAGCGGGCCGGCGACCGAGAAGTGGGTGCCGCGGTGATTGACCGGGCGGATCTGGGACGGATCAAGGAATTGACCGGCCTCGCGGTCCACAGGCAGCGCCGAATCGGACCACGAATCCCACAATCCCTGTACGGCATCCACGAACTCCTCGGCGCGCTCATAGCGTTGTGCATGGCCAGGCAGGGCGTCCATTCCGTGATTGCGGGCCTCTGCATCGAACATGGAGGTCACGACGTTGATCCCGGCGCGTCCGCCACTGATGTGGTCCAGCGAGGCCAGCAGGCGCGCGGCATGGAACGGTGTGTAGAAGCTGGCCGAGATTGTGCTGACCAGCCCGATGTTTCTGGTGGCCCGGGCCATGGCACTAAGGGCGGTCACCGGCTCCAGGAACCAGGGGATCCCTGCCGCGTATTCGTGGTTCACGCTCTGTCCGTCGGCAAAGAAGACAGCGTCCAGGCACCCGCGCTCGGCGAGGCGGGCCAGCTCCTCGTAGTAGGCAATGTCCCCGACACGGTCGGCGCTCGAGTCGGGGTGGCGCCAGCCCATGGTGTGGTGGCCCGCTCCGTAGATGAAGGCGTTCAAGTGCAATTGGCGAGTAGTGCCCATGGCAGGTGCCTGCCCTTCCTAGTTCATCACCAGTCCGCCGTCGACAACCAGGTTCTGCCCGGTCACCGCCCGGGACCACGGGGAGGCAAACAACAGTGCGGCGTCGGCGAATTCGGCCGGGGAAGTGACCCGGCGCAGGGGAGTGGAGTCGGCGATCAGGTCGAAGACGGCCTCGGGGGTGGCGGCCGACGCGTCGGTGGTGCGCAGCAGGCCCCCGGAAATCATGTTCACGCGGATGTTTTCCGGACCAAGGTCCGAAGCGAACGTGCGGGTCAGGGACAGCAGTGCCGCCTTGGCCGCGGTGTAGTCGTGGTACGGGACCACGGGGTTCTGGAAGAGGTTGGTCCCGATATTGATGATGTTGCCGAAGCCCGCAGTTCTCATGCCCGGCAGCGTTGCCTGGATGGTGTTCAGCGCGCCTCCGATGACGCCGGTGAATTGCGCGCCGAATTCCGAGTACCCAATTCCGTCGGCCTTCGCGCGTGCGTCTCCGTTGAAGGAAAAATTAGGCAGGGCATTGTTGATGAGCGTGGTGATGGGAGCGCCAAAGTGCCCGCGCGCGGTGGCCACCAGTTGTGCGACCTGATCCGGCTCCGCCACGTCGGCGTGGACTGCGATTGCTCGACTGGCCCCGAATTCCGCGGCCAGTTCATGAGCGGCGGATTCGCTGGAGCGGTAATTCAGTACGATCCGAGCGCCCTCGCGGGCAAAGGCACGGGCCAGGTCCGTGCCGAGCCCTCGTCCAGCGCCGGTGATCAACACGGTTTGGTCCTTGATAAGCATCTTCTTGCACCCTTCGGTTGGGCGAAAGGATGCCATGGAACCAGCCGCCGGGTGCCCAAAAATCGGGTGCAAGCGCAGTTCATGCCGGACCGGCATCCCTTCGCTCGGATTATCGAGATCAGGTTCAACGGGTCTATCTCTCAGCCGCCAGGCGGCACCCCGTGTCGAGTCCTGTGGCCAACCTAGCACCGGTCCGAGGCAATTCTCGAATCACGGGCAACGCAGCGGAGGCGACACACGCCTGGCGCGATCCGTCCCTGTCAGCGGGCTGGGGCACCGATGCGGCAAACTAGTGTGGGTGAGCCAGATGCGAATAATCCAGACCATTGCCGCCGAGCTAGCTTCAGGGGGTGCCTCGGTTGCCGACTGGCAGGTGAAGGCCGCCGTCGAATTGCTCGACGCCGGATCCACCGTTCCCTTCATTGCCCGATACCGCAAGGAAGTCACCGGCACCCTGGACGACACCCAGCTACGGCTGCTCGAGGAGCGGCTGCGCTACCTGCGTGAATTGGAGGACCGCCGGGAAGCGATCCTCAAGGCGATCGAGGAGCAAGGCAAACTCACCGATGAGTTGCGGGCCGCCATCTTGGCCGCCGGGACCAAGGCTGAGCTCGAGGACCTGTACCTGCCCTACAAGTCCAAGCGCCGCACCCGCGCCCAGATCGCGCGCGAGGCGGGGCTAGAGCCGCTGGCCGACTCCCTGATCTCCGACCCGGCGCAGGACCCCGAGGCCCTGGCTGCCACGTTCCTGAACCCCGAACACGACATCAATGCCGCAACCGACGCGCTGGCAGGTGCCCGGGCCATCCTCACCGAACGTGCCTCGCAGGATGCGGTGCTGGTCTCCGAACTGCGTGAACGGCTCTGGACAGGAGGCAAGATTGCCTCCAAGATCGCCCCCGGCGCCCCGGCCTCGGACGCCGCAAAGTTCTCCGACTACGAGGACTTCGTCCAGCCCGTAGCTTCCCAGCCCTCGCACCGCATCCTGGCGCTGTTGCGCGGCGAGCGCGAGGGAGCGCTGAACCTCGAGCTCGCCGAGGCGGATCCGCGCGACGACGCAGCGCTCTCCAAGGCACGCGCAGGATACGAGGCCGCCGTCGCCCGCTCGCTGGGCATCAGGGCCGGCGCGGATGCCCCGGCCGGCAAGTGGCTGGCGCAAACCGTGCGCCTGGCCTGGCGCGGACGGCTGCTGGCACGGCTGGAGGCGGACCTGCGTACGCGGCTCTTTGAGGCCGCGGAGGAAGCCAGCGTCAAGGTGTTCGCAGCCAACCTGCGCGACGTTCTGCTCGCAGCTCCCGCCGGGAACCGGGCGGTGCTGGGCCTGGACCCCGGGCTGCGCACCGGGGTGAAGGTCGCGGTCGTGGACGCCACCGGCAAGGTTGTGGACACCGCCACGATCTACCCGCACGCGCCGGCCAACAAGTGGGGCCAGTCCGTTGACACCCTGGTGGGATTGGCCGCGAAGCACGGTGCCGAACTGATCGCAGTGGGCAATGGAACGGCCAGCCGGGAGACCGACAAGCTGGCCGGGGACGTGATTGCCAAGCTGACCAACAAGCCGGCCAAGGTGATTGTCTCGGAGGCAGGAGCCTCCGTGTACTCGGCCTCGGCGCTGGCAAGCGCCGAACTGCCGGAGCTGGATGTCTCCATCCGCGGTGCTGTGTCCATTGCCCGCCGGCTGCAGGACCCGCTGGCCGAACTGGTGAAGATCGAGCCCAAATCCATCGGTGTGGGACAGTACCAGCACGACCTGACCCCGGCCAAGCTGGACCGCTCCCTGGACGCGGTGGTCGAGGACTGCGTAAACGCCGTCGGGGTGGACGTGAATACCGCCTCCCCGGCACTGCTGGCCCGCGTCGCGGGCGTCGGGACGCTGTTGAGCCGCAACATCGTCGAGCACCGCAACGCCAACGGCCCCTTCACTACCCGCAGATCCCTGCTGAAGGTCCCGCGACTGGGCGCCAAGGCCTTCGAACAGTGCGCCGGATTCCTGCGGATCACCGGAGGCAAGCAGGTTCTGGATGCCTCCGCCGTGCACCCCGAGGCCTACGGGCTGGCCGAAACGCTGTTGGCGGCGGCCACCGCGCAGAACCAGTCTGTGGCCACGCTGAATGCGGCGGACTTCGTCACCGAGCAATTCGGCCTGCCCACGGTCAAGGACGTCATGGCCGAGCTGGTGCGCCCTGCCCGCGACCCGCGCCCCGACTTCAAGACCGCGAACCTCAAGGAGGGCGTGGAAAAGATCTCCGACCTGCAGGTCGGAATGGTCCTGGAAGGCACGGTTTCCAACGTGGCCGCCTTCGGTGCATTCGTTGACGTGGGCGTCCACCAAGACGGCCTGGTCCACGTCTCGGCCATGAGCAACAAGTTCATCTCCGACCCGCGCGAGGTTGTCACCTCCGGCCAAGTCGTCAAGGTCAAGGTCCTTGAGGTGGACCCGGCGCGCAAGCGCATCTCATTGACCCTGCGTCTGGACGACGAACCGGGTGCCAAGACCGAGCGGTCTGAACGGGCGCCGCGTGGCACCCGGGGACCGGAGGCGCGGGCCCCACGAGAGTCCCATGGGGCACCCCGCGCCAACAGGGGCGCACAGCAGGGGAGCCCCAAGGCCGCAGGCGGCAACACGGCCATGGCCGAAGCCCTGCGTCGTGCGGGACTGAGCGGCTAGCGTCTGCCGAGAGCACCACCGAATCGGTGGCGGCCCCAATGGGCCGCCACCGGAAATGCAACGTTTCCCGGAACTGGCGTAGCGTTGCAGGCACTGCCCACGTGAACCTGCACCGGCGTGCCGGCCACAAACCGCAAGGAGAGAAGCGCGCCATGGACGGCGAATCACTGACCGAATTGATCGCGACTGCATTCATGGTGCTGCTCATGGCCGCGATGGCATGGATGATGAGGGCCGCGGCCTCCGGGCGGATCAAGCGCAATCCCTGGGTCGGGATCCGCACCGCTGCCCTGATGCACTGCGATACGTGCTGGCTCCTGGGCCACCACGCGGCGGCGAACAAGGGCATCTTGGGCTGCTGGCTTGCCGCGTTGCTGATGGCAGCCAGCGGCATCGTTTCCATGCTGGTGGCACTTCCTGCTTTTGTCCTCCCCGCAGCCACGATGGCGGGCGTGGCAATAATGCTGGGCGGCGTGTTGCTTGGGCTGCGCGACGCCAACCGGGCGGTTGCCAAGATCCACGCCGGGGAACGCATTATTTCCTCCTGACCGGGCCCAGCCCGGGAGTCCGAACCAAGGTGAGCATCACCTTGGTAGCACCTCCCCGGGACCCAAAGCATGCCATATTTACCCCAAGGTAAGTACGGCCATACTTCGGTGACAAGGCCCAAAGGAGTGCGTAGCGTGGGTGCCATGGAACTTACCGGAAAGCTTGCAGACGCATTCAACGACCAAATCACCCTGGAACTCCAGGCCTCGACGGTGTACCGCCAGCTGGCCATCGAAATGGATGTCCTGAGCCTGCCGGGCATCGCTGCCTGGTTCCGGGCCCAGTCCGCCGAGGAACTGGAGCACGCGGAAAAGTTCATCGCCCACATGACCAATCGCGGGGCGCACCCCTCGATCGGTGCCATTGGGGCCCCGGAATTGAACGTGGCTACGGTGGACGGTGCCTTCCAGGCATCCCTTGACCACGAGAAGAAGGTCTCCGAATCGATTCGCGACCTCTATCGCCTTGCCCACAATGAGGGCGACATTGACTCGGTGCCACTGCTGACCTGGTTCATCGAGGAGCAGGTCGAAGAGGAAGCCACCGTCGGTGAAATCCTTGACCGCGTGAAGATGATCAACAACGACGGCAACGGCCTGCTTCGCCTGGACGGCGAACTGGCTGCACGCTAGGAACGACCGTCGCGGGTCACCCGTGACGATGATGTGACCAAGGCCCCCGGCTCGCGACTGGGGGCCTTGGTCGTGTGTGCAATAACATGGGGTAGGGCATGTCCAGGTGCCGCGCCCCGATACGTGGTTTTACGTGAACGATCCGGGCGGATAGTGACGCCTTCAGGGCGTTGCTCCACACATGCCAGTTCCAGGTCAACCACTTGTTCAGTGAGGTCATCAAAACGTGTTTCACATCCGTGCACGCATGGCTTTGACCAACCCCGGTGCGGTCGCGCCCCGGTACGGAATGGCCGCATGAAGAAGTTCGACTTCGCACGCACGGCGCCGATGCCGGCCCCGGTGCAAACCGCGGGACCCACGCACCGCACCACGGCGGAACTCAAGCTGCGCAAGGGTGCCGGCAGGCACTACTCGGTCCAATATTTGATTCCCCAGAGCACCCCGGTGTATCTGCTGCGTGTCAGCGGCTTGTGGGCAAGCGTGCAGCACGGCCAAACCTTTGGATGGCTTCCGGCCCAGTGCCTTGAGCGCCTCGAGGCGCCCCGACGCATGCCCCAGGTTCCGGTGCGCCCGGTCGCCAGCCAGTCGCCGGTGGGCTCGGCCGCAGTCGGCGGCGCCGCCAGCGCGCCGGAAGTGCCAGACGAAGACTTCATCCCCACGCACCGCAGCACCGCCGACCTGAACTTGCGCAAGGGCTCGGGCACCAACTATCCGGTGCTGCGCGTGCTGGCGGCAAATATCCAGGTCCGCAAGTTGGACGAGCTGGGCACTTGGGCAAAGATCTCCACCGGCAAGGACATTGGCTGGGTTCCCAGCGCCTATCTGGCTCGCATCAACGTGAGTCGCCCCTCCACCGGGATACAGCCCATGGCCCCGACCGAGTTCACCACCACCGTGCGCTTGAATGTCCGCAAGGATGTAGGCGACCACTTCCCGGTACTGCGTATCATTCAGGCTGGGACCCTCGTCAAGGTCAACGGGAAACTGGGGCCGTGGCGCCGGATTTTGCTGGATCAGGAAACCGGCTGGGTCCCGGCGAGCCAGCTGCAATTGCGGTACGTCGCCTCCACTGCTCCGGTCACCACCACCGCGACCACCCTGTACCGGGGAGCCTCCGCCAATTACCGTGCCCTGGCCGAGCTGGGCGCCGGCGAGCAACTTGAGGTCATTGCAAGTCGCGGACAGTGGACCAAGGTCCGTGCTGGAAATCTTGAAGGTTGGGTCCACAGCTCCCACTTGGGCTGACAAAACCAAAACATTGCCGAAACTCCCTGCCATTTGTTGTACTTAGTGCATAAAGTATGGGATTGGGGGCAGAACTTTGTGGCGCTCCCGCACACTCACACCTACTTGTGGATTCCTTCCGGGGCCACAAACCTTTCTTGAGGGAGACCACCGACGATGGCCATGCCGAAATGCTTCCGCGCCCTTTTCTCGGGGGTGTTGGTTGCGGGTTTGGTTTTTACCGCCCTGCCCGCCGTCTCCCAAATACGGGTGGATGCCGAAACCTCCAGCAAGATCCGCGCCGGCATGTTCGCCTTGCCGCTGGATTCGAAAACCTACCGGATGACCTCTCCTATGGGGCCGCGCTGCATGCCGGTGGTGGGAGGATCCACCCACCACCTGGGCCAGGACATGGGCACGGCAAACGATTCCCCGATCTATGCGGTGGCAGCGGGAACCGTGCGCAAGATCGTTCGGGGCACCAATTCGACCTCGGGCCAAGTCGTGGTCACCCACCGGATCGACGGGACGACATATGAATCGGCCTACATGCATATGTGGCCCAATGACGTCCTGGTCAAGGAAGGCCAAAAGGTAGAGGCAGGGCAGAAGATTGCCTTGGTGGGATCCTCCGGTCCTTCCACGGGCCCGCACCTGCACCTGGAAATATGGAAAGACCGTTTCTACTCCAGCGACGGAAACGTGCGCAATCCGGCCACCTTCCTCAAATCCCGTGGGCTCGACCTGAATTCATACGCCACGAAAAGTTATTCCGAATCGCTGAAGACCTGCACGTACTATGCGCGAGGCAAGGCGGAACTCTTCGCCTCCCCCTCGGCCACCTCGAAGGTCTTGGACCGGCCGAGCCGCAACGCACAGGTCAGTAGCCAACCAGGTGCCATCAACGGACTGCTCAACGGATCCTTCGTCAAGGTCATGTACGGCTCACGCACCGGTTGGATGAATCGTTTCGCTGTCACGCCCAATAAGTTGGCGGCAGCACCCGAGTGGTCAATGACCTCCACGGGAACCGTGACCAATGGCGTCCGGGTGCCCTTCGCCAAATACAGCAATCCCAATGGCCTGAACATGCGGTCCGGGGCGGCCACCTGGTACTCGAAGCTTCTGACGATTCCCGCAGGATCCACCTTTGAAGCCTTTGAGAGTTCCGGCGGCTGGGTCCGGGTGAAGTACAACGGAACCGAAGGCTGGGTATCGGAGGGACTAGCGCGCAAGACCGCCACGATCGACCCGGCGAAGCTTGCCGCGACCCACGAGACCGTTCGCGATCTCAAGCTGCGTTCGGGAGCCGGAACCACGTACAACGAAACCCAGTCGATCAAGCGGGGAACCAAGGTCGCCGTACGCCAGGTCCGTGGCACCTGGTCCGAGATCCAGGCCGGGAAATATTCCGGCTGGATCAGTTCGGCGGACATGAAGAAGATCGGTGCCGTAACGCCCCAGACGGCAAAACCGCCGGTAGCGAAGCCCGCACCGACCAAGCCAACGCATGAGACGACCACGAAGCTGAACCTGCGTACCGGTGCCGGCACCAACACCAAGATCGTCAAGGTCCTGGACCGTGGCACCGATGTCATCGAGCTCCAGCGTCAGGGAACCTGGAGCCAGGTGAAGGCGGGGAACGCCACTGGTTGGGCCAGCAACACCTACCTCCGCGCCCTCAAGCCCCTGGCAACGCCGCCGAAACAACCGGCGAAGCCGAAGCCTCCGTTGGTCCAGCCGGTGAGGAAGGCGACCTATACGACCAAGGCCAAGGTC
>NZ_JCAXDW010000022.1:0-9569 GCF_059759235.1 Paeniglutamicibacter sp. GQ140 | reverse complement strand
CGCCGTAGAAACCGGCTTCAAATAGTCTCCGGACACCCAGCCCGTTTTTGACTTGTAGGAAACCTGGTTCCAACTGCCACTGACCCTGAGGATGGAGAGCGTTGTGTTCTTGGGAATAAGCACCAAGGAAGAAGACTTCACGCTGGCGCTCTTGCGCAGGTGCAGGTTGGCCGTGGTTTCCTTGACCGTTTTTGCCTTGGCAGTGGTCACGCTCACCGATGCCATGGGAGCGAGAGGCTGGGCGGTGGCCATTGTAGTCGGCCCGCCAATCAGTGCCACGGCAAGAGCCAGCACTACTCCAAAGTGTTTACGGCGCAATGTGGGCTCCTGGCAGGGCGAATGACAATCAACGCCTAACATTACCCAACAACTTCATGTTGACGCGTAGTTATGCGGATCTTTCGGTTATGACTTCAGCGGCATTTCACCTGATGTTCACCACGAATGGAACATGGCTGGGAACCTGGCGAAGAATCTTGACCCAACGCCGCGATTTGAATTCTCCACGAATCGTTCCACCTGGGGAGATCAGCTGAGTAGGCGTAGGCCTACAGGCGTCACGTTTGGGCAGTCCCCTGCGATCGGAGTTGGCCTCCCACGTCCGCGTCAAGACGTTCGGGGCGATACCCTGCGGTCTACCAATAGGTACTCAACGTCGCGGCCTGCGGCGCACGGGCGTGATGGCCGCACTGCATCCAGAAGCGTACGTCCATCACGCCGACGGCGACGCCGCCTAGCCCTGTCGGGCTTTCATCCGGGGGTTCTTCTTGTTGATCACGAAGACCTTCCCGCGACGGCGAACGACCTGGGCGCCGGGGATCTTCTTGAGGGCTCGGATGGAGTTGCGTACTTTCATTGTTTTCCTTCGGTTGTTGTTGCAACAAAAAATGGTCGGCCGTTGCCGCTGTTCTCAGCTCGGGTCCGTAAGCCGCAGGGCATCGTCAAACCTGTTTGGCGACTCGAGGATTTCGGCGTCGGTCAGTTCGCAGGAGCGCAGCAGCTCCGCCAGATCGGACGCATCGTTGCTGTCGCTGGTCAGCGCGATGTGGGTGCGAGCGGTCTCGGCACCCCAGGTGCCCTGGCTCTCCAGCCAAACAAACGGGCCGGCCCCACCAAGCACCATCTTGGTTTCCGGATTGCTGGCGATCCACAAGGTGCCGCGCAACCACACACAGCCCTCTGCCAGGCCGTGCAATGCATCCTTGAGTCGTGCCGGGTGCAGCGGACGTTCCGCGGTCAACACCACCGTGGTGAACTGCCCGGACCACGCCTTGGAATTGACCCGGTCCTCTGGCTTGCCCACGTTGACGGTGCCCGGCGTCGAGCGAGCGCGCGCGGAGCGCTGGTCATAGGTTGCCAGTTCCAGCTCATCGTCCGGGTGGATGACCGTCAGGTGCGGACCCAGTTCGGTAAGCAACTGCGATCCGCGCTGGAAATCTTCCCCCCCAGACTGGCAGCCGGGAGCGTCCGCTTCAAAGAGGTGGGCAAAGAGCCCCTCAAGCATCAGAGCGGTGTCGGCGAAGGCGATCTCCTTGACCAGGAACTCCCCCGCCGTCCTGTCGTCATCCTTCACGCTGCTGAGGCCTGCCTGCCAGAGCGTGCGGTTGTCCCACATCTGGTCATCGAGTGAGGCCGGGTCAAGGGCCAGGCAGACGGAGTCGAGCGCCCTGCCGCGCAACGCGAGTTGCGGCTCGAGGTATTCCAGCACCATGTCGGCGTTCACGCTTGGCGGCAAACCCACGATCACGTCGTCGGGCAGGGCGTCGAGGACGCGGGTCACCGTGGGCAACACGTCAAGCCTCACCGTACAGGTGAGACATCCGTGCTCCAGCGGGATTTCGAATCGCTCCAGACTTGTCGCTCCCCGGGACACGCGACGCAGCACGCGGTCGCCCTCGAGCAGGTCGTGGCGAACCACCATCGCGCGGGGCATGGACGCCACCAGGACGTCGAGCGCCTTGTCGCGGATGTGGGATTCAAGCGAGGTTACAAGTATGAGAGTCACGTCAAACACATTAGTCAAGAATGATTCTCATTAGCAAATTGAGGGGCGTACTGCCTGCCATTTCACTCGCGAGCCGCAAGCGCCGACCGCCTGCACCCGGCGTTCACCGTGAGGACCGCCTGCGGCAGGCCAGGTCTGCGGCAACGAGCACGCTCAGGGTGCGTCGTGATGGACAGGGACCACGACCACCGGCAGCTGCTGGTGGGCAATCACGTGGTGCGCCGTCGTCCCGTTGAGCAGTTCCGACATCCTCGCACCGACCCCCTTGTGCCGGGTGCCCACCACGATCATCCGCGCATGCATTTCGCTGCCCAGCCGGGCCAACGCCTTGCCGGGATCCCCCGCCAGCACGCGCAGCGACCACTCGATCCTGCTGCCGGCCATGGCGCTGTCCAGGATCCGCAGGATGTCGCGGGCGTCCTCGGTCATGTCCTCGTCGATGTCCTTCGGATGCAGGGAATTGCCGCGGATGTCTTCCTTGAGTTCCCACTCGACCAAGTAGCTGTTGATCTCCACATAGGCGAAGACCAGCGGCGCACCCAGCGCCTCGGCCAACTCCCGCGCCTCCAGAACCACCCGCCGGGGCTGCTTGGGCAATACGCCCACGACAATCGGTCCCATGCCCCCGACGTTTGGCACTTCCTTGTTCATCATGGCCTCCTGGCTTGGCTGCGACCCGACCTCTTCCTAATCGACATTTTCCGCCCATATCACCGCAAGGGGAATAGCCGGCGAACCTTCCTCCCTTCCCGGTCACCTCAGGGAACGTCACGGGAACACCGCCCGCCCGACTTGCACCGCACTTCCCCTTCAACACCGAGCGTCTCGCCCACGCCGACCGGTTTCCCGGAACACGCCTTAATGCCAAGGAGCGCCCAACCTGTCGGTCGGGCGCTCCTTGGCTGACGCGGCATCACACATATTTCAGATGAGTCCCAGCTCGGCAAAGGCGGCTGCAATCCCGTCGCGACTGGGCGGGGGCGCGGTGCGGTCGGCCAGTTCCAGGAGCCCGGGATGCGAGCCCTCGATGGCCACTCCGAGTCCCGCGTAGGCGACCATTTCCAGGTCGTTTTCCCCGTCGCCGAACGCGAT
The DNA here is from genome assembly GCF_059759235.1 of Paeniglutamicibacter sp. GQ140. Lineage (NCBI taxonomy): Bacteria > Bacillati > Actinomycetota > Actinomycetes > Micrococcales > Micrococcaceae > Paeniglutamicibacter > Paeniglutamicibacter sp. GQ140. The sequence goes on along the minus strand of NZ_JCAXDW010000022.1, from coordinate 6,472 downwards.
CGTGTCCGCCCGGTCAATGCCCAGGTAGTCGATGGCCACGGCGACGCCGTCGGCCTTGCTGATGCCGCGCCGGAACAGCTCTCCGGTGTGGCGTCCCTCGTCCGCGATGGAGTTTTCGACCACGGCAACGTCCTGCCCGATCTCGGCGGCGATGTTCCCGACGGAAACCGGTGCCTCGAACACGGAGATCTTGGCGAAGGACGGGTGTTCGGGGATCGGGGCCATCGAGCCCAGGATGGCCGAGGAACCGCTCGCCCGGGCGTCGGGGCGCTGGCTGAAGTGCGCCTCGATGATCTCCCTCAACCGCGGTTCGGCCTCGCGGCGGACGTGGAGTGCCTCCGGGGTTTCCAGGACGTAGACCGCATCGTGCGCGTCGAGTGCGGCAAGTGTCCGGGCGGCCATCTCGGCGGGGAACCTCCGGTCCATCAGCACCTCGCCATCCACCTCGACGTAGGCGCCGGCGCTTGCCACCAGGCCGTCGAACCCGGCCTCGAGGATGTGGGCCGGAAGCATCGCGAGCGGGCGTCCGGTGCACAGCAGGACCTTGTGTCCCGCCGCGCGGGCGGCCCGCACTGCCTGGGCGTGGGCCTGCGGGACGACCCCGTAATCGGCATAGGTGCCGTCCACATCGAGGAAGACAGCATGGATGGTCTTGGCGGGCGCGTGGGGTTCGGCGTGCATATTCACGGAGTCTACCGGGGCGGCACCGCGGTGTCGCATCCTGCATTCCCGATGACGTCCCTGCTCCCGTCAGGGCCCGCCGGTTCCCCGGGTCCCCATCGCTTGGGGGCGGTGCTTCCCGGCCACGCATTGTCCATAGAAGTCCAGGTACTCGCGAACCATGCGCCGGGCGCTGAAGGTCGTTTCGGCCGCCCGGCGACAGTCCGCCCGATTCAGGTTGGCGCATTCGGCCAGGGCGGCGGCCAGGGCCGGGGGCGTGTCCCGGATGAACCCGGTGACGCCGTCGCGCACGATCTCCGGGGCCGCGCCGCGCGAGGTGCACAGCACCGGGGTGCCGGTGGCCATGGCCTCGATCATGACCATGCCGAAGGGCTCGTCCCATTGCAGCGGGTTCAGCAGCGCGAGCGCGCCGCCGAGCAGGGCGAACTTCTCCCGGGCCCGCAGCTCCCCGACGTATTCGATGTCCCCGCCCAGCTCGGGGCGGATGACCTGCTCGAAGTACTCCCGCTCCCCTGCGCTTTGCACCTTCGCCGCGATCCTCAGCGGCACCCCCGCCCGCCGGGCCACGCGGATGGCGGTGAGCACGCCCTTGTTCGGGTGCATCCGGCCCAGGAAACAGGCATGGCCCCCGGTCCCGGCGCCGACCGGGATTTCGGAGGCGTCGATGCCGTGGTGGATGACCCGGCATACCGCGACCCCGGTGGCCGTTGCGGCCTGATGCCCGGAGACCGCCACCAGGGCCGCGTGTTGGGAAATCGCTGCATAGACGGGCCGGAACACGGCGTCCATCGAGTTGTGGGCGGTGGAAACCACGGGGATCCGGTACCCGGCGCGCCGCAGCAGCGGCCCCGCCAGGGTGTGGTCGTGGATGATCTCCACCCCCTGGAGCTGTGCGTAGGCGTTGAGCACGTGGCGCAGCTCCTCCTGGCTCCTGCCCAGGTGCCTGGCCGCGGGCGGAAGGTCTCCGGGAACCCGGGTCACCGGGCTGGTGCTGCCCGTGGCCGCGGCCAGCAGCACCTCGTGTCCCAGCTCCGCCAGTCCGCGCGCCAGCAGGTCGACGACGCCTTCGGTGCCGCCATATCCCTCCGGAGGCACGGTGAGCCACGGCGGGGCGATGAGTCCGATGCGCATCCCCTCTTCCCTTCCCTGTTCCCCCCAGGGTCATTTCTTCTCCGGCATGACATCGAGCATGTCCGCCAACGGCCCGCGCAGTCCGCGCCGGACCTCGAGGTCCTCCGGGACGCCCTCGAGGCGGAACCGGGTGCCGTTGGCGGTGAGGTTGATCTTGTGGTTGCCCACGGTGATGTTGCGCAGGTGGACCTCTCCCCAGTCCGCCGGCAGCACCGGATCGAGATAGACCCTGCCCTCGGTCAGCACCGGGTCGAAGCGCAGCATGATCCGCAGCAGGTGCATGGGGGCCGCCGCCGCCCAGGCCTGCGGCGAGCAGGAGGTCGGGTAGGGCACGGGCACCGGGTGGGTGCCGCGGTCAAGCCCGCAGAAGAGCTCCGGCAGCCGCCCGTCCAGGAACTCGGCCGCCTGCATCAGGGACGAGGCCACGCGCTGGGATTCGGCGATGAATCCATAGCGCATCAGCCCGCCGGCGATCAGCGCGTTCTCGTGCGGCCACACCGATCCGTTGTGGTAGCTGGCGGGGTTGTAGGCCTTCATCCGGCTCGAGAGCGTGCGCACGCCCCAGCCGGTGAACATGTCCTGCGACATCAGCGCCCCGGCCACCAGTGGCGCCTTGTCGAGGTCCACGATCCCGCTCCACAGGCTGTGGCCCATGTTCGAGGCGCAGGAGTCGACCTGGCGGCCCTCCCCGTCGATGGCCAGGGCAAAATGGCCGCGGTCTGCCAACCAGAACCTGTCATTGAACGCGGCCTTCAGGCGCCGGGCCTTGGTGGCATAGTGACGCGTCTTTTCCCCGTCCCCCGCCTGCTGGGCGATCAGCGCCCGGGCCAGGTAGGCGGTGTACACGTATCCCTGGACCTCGCACAGCGCCAGCGGCGCCTCGGCGATCCGCCCGTCGGCAAAGGTGACCCCGTCCCAGGAATCCTTCCAGCCCTGGTTGGCCAGGCCCGTGGGGGTGGAGCGTTGGTAGGTCAGGAACCCGTGCGGGTTCCTTGCGGTGGTGCGCTCGATCCAGCCCAGCGCCGCGTCAACCGCGGGCATCAGCCGGTGCAGGGTTTCGCCTCCCACCCCCCACCGGGTCAGCTCCCCGGCCATGGTCACGAAGAGGGGCGTGGCGTCGACCGAGCCGAAGTACGCCCCCGAACGGCCCAGCTCCCGGGAGGGCGAGGACCCCAGGCGCACCTCGTGCAAGATCTTGCCCGGCTCCTCCTCGGTCTGCGGATTGCTCTGCGTGCCTTGGCGCTCGGCCAGTGTCTGGATGGTTCCCAGCGCGAGCGAGGCATCGACCGAGAGCGAGAGGAACGAGGCCAGCAGCGAATCCCGGCCAAAGAGCGCCATGAACCACGGCGCGCCGGCTGCCACCACCACGCGGCCCTCGTGCTCGGGGTCGAAGATGCGCAGCGAGCCCAGGTCGCTCCGCCCGGTCAACAGCGCCCTGCCGACCCCGTGGTGTGAGACCTCCACGCTGGGCACCTGTTCCTTCCACGCCTGCTGGCGCACCGCCGGGATGCTCGCGGCACCGGCTGCCTGCCCCATGCGGGCATCCTGCTCGGGACCCTGCCCGTCGATGGACGGGGCGATGGCCACCTCGGTCGCCCATTCGCCCTGCGGCGGCAGCTCGATGCGGTATTCCAGCCCGCCGCGCCCCGGGACGCCCTGCGCGTCGCGGATGGCAACAAGGAGTCGGTGGCCGCCGGCGGTGCCGCTGAATTCCAGCCCGCCGTTGCGGTGGTGCGACAGCGCCCCGTTGACCGGGCGGCGGATGCCGGCCTTGACGTCGAAGAGGTCCGCGAAGTCGGCGGCCACCTCCAGGTGGATGGTGGCGGCGAAGGCGGCGTTCGAGTAGTTGTGCACCACGATGCGCTCGACCATGCCCCCGTTGAGGCTGCGGTGGCGCTCGACGAGGACGTGGCTTTCGGTTTCCAGGCTGCTGCCCGCCACCCTGCCCACGAACATGGCCCGGTAGGGTTCGATGGCGGTGCCGACCAGCGGCTCCATGTCCTTCCCGTTGACCTGCAGCCGCCAGCCGGAGATGAAGCGGGTGTCGCGGAAGAAGAACCCGTGCGGGCGGGTCCCGTCCATGTCGCCGTTGGCCGCGGCCAGGGCGAACGTCGTTCCGTGCAGCACTGTGACGGCCCCCGGGCCCGCCAGCTGCGCCCCGACTCCGGAGGTCCAGGCGCTCATCATGACACCTCACCCCCGTAGGCGTCGGGGCGTCGGGGCGCGCGAGTCGGGGTTGCGGGATCCGTGTTGGCGCGAGGGGCCGTCTCGGGCGGGTCGGGGTTTCGAGCTGCACCCGCCGCGCGGCCACTTGCCCTGGTTCGCCTTATGCCGTGCATCATCTAGGTCCATCGATAGCGCATGCCGCGGCCCACTGCTTGACCACACTTCAAAGCATAGGCCGGTGCCGGGTCGGGACGGAACAGTTATTCTTCCTCCCCGCCCCGAAAACACCTGCGGCGGGCGCACCGCGCTTTCCTTCCCCCGGGCGGCATCTTGGCCCTAGGGTGGGTACAAAGGGTTGCCGCCGCGGCGGCGGGCCCCTCGAATACCTCACCGGGCCCGCAGGCCCGGCAGGACCCGCCGAATTCCAGGAGCACCCATGAGCGATTTCCGGGGCGTCAGCCACCAGACCCTGTCCAACTACCTCAACGAGCACTTCCTGGGATCCGAGGGCGGCGTTAACGCCTTTCGTGCCGCGGCCGACACCTGGAAGGGCACCGCCCAGGAGGCGGCGCTGCTCTCGCTGTCCCGCCAGGTCCTGACCGACCAAGAGGACCTGCGGCGCATGATCGATTCGCTGGGCTACGGCGGGCACCCGCTGAAGCTCTCCCTCACCCACGTGGTGCGCGCGGCCGGGCGGGTGAACCCGGTGAACCTGCTGCGCCGACGGCAGGCGGGCCTGGCCCAGGTGGAACTGGACGTGCTCATCGGCATGCTGAACGCCAAGCTCGCCATGTGGGACACCCTGCTGCTGGTGGCAGGCAAGGACCCCCGCTTCGACACCGCCCTGCTCGGCGAACTCAAGCTGCGTGCCGCCGACCAGGTCAACCAGGTCCAGGGCATCATCGAGGCAACCTGGGAGGAACGCTTCTTCGCCGGATAGCCGGCAGAAAGGAATCCCCGCCATGACACGAACAGCGATCATCGTCGGCGCCGGGCCCAATGGCCTGGCCGCTGCAGCCCGGCTGGCCGAACACGGCGTGCAGGTGACCATCCACGAACAGGGGGCCCGTGTCGGCGGGGCGGCGCGCTCCGCCGCCACGCTGGGGCAAGGAACCACCGTCGACCTGGGCGCGGCGGCGCACCCCTTTGGCATCGGCAGCCCCGCGTTCCGCCACCTGGGCCTGGAGGGCCACGGCCTGCGCTGGCTGCACCACCGCTACCCGATGGCCCACCCGCTGGATTCCGGGCGCAGCGCGCTGCTGCATCCGGATTTGGATTCGACCGCGGCGGAACTCGGCGTCGACGCCGCCGCCTGGCGGCTGCTGCACCGGGCGGTGGCCGGGCACCCGCTCGAATCCCTGCGCAACGCGACCGGTCCGCTGCTGCGGATCCCGCCGCACCCGCTGCTCATGGCCGGCTTCGGCGCCCGCGCGCTGTGGCCCGCCGACGCCACCGCAAAACTGGCCTTCCGCTCCGAGGCCGCCCGCGCCCTCTTTGCCGGGTCCGCGGCCCACTCCATGCTTCCGCTGGGCCACCCGTTCACCGCCGGCTTCGCCGTGCTCTTCGGCGGCCTCGGCCAGTCCCTGGGGTGGCCCGTGGCCGAGGGCGGAACCGGCGCGATCATCGACGCGCTGGTGCGGCTTCTGGCCGCGGCCGGGGTCGAGATCCACACCGACTCCCGGGTGCGGGACCTGCGCGAGCTGCCGGCAAGCGACGCGATCCTGCTGGATCTGACCCCGCGGCAGGTGCTGGAACTGGAAGGCACGGGCATCGGCGGGCGCTACGCGGCCCACCTGCGCCGCTGGAGGTACGGGCCCGGCGCCTTCAAGGTCGACTACCTGCTGGACGGGCCGATCCCCTGGCGGGACGAAAGGACCGCGCACGCGGGCACCGTCCACGTGGCCGGTTCGCTCGCCGACGTGGCTGCCGCCGAGCGGGACGTGGCCCGCGGCAAGGTGCCGGAGCGTCCCTTCGTGATGCTGGCCCAGCCCTCCGCGGTGGACGGGTCCCGGGCGCCGGCGGGCCAACAGGTCATCTGGAGCTACGCCCACGTGCCCAACGGCTGCGCCGAGGCGGTGGGCCCGGCGGTGGACCGCCAGATCGAGCGCTTTGCCCCGGGCTTCCGGGACCGGATCATCGGGCGCGTCGAGACCCCGCCGCGGGCCCTGGAGGACTGGAACCCGAACCTGGTCGGCGGGGACATCGGCGGGGGCTCGCTGCGCGGCACCCAACAGCTGCTGCGCCCCGTGCCTACGCTGCGGCCCTACCGGGCCGGGGCGCCGGGCCTGTACATCTGCTCGTCCTCCACGCCCCCGGGCGGAGGGGTGCACGGCATGGCCGGCTGGCATGCCGCCGACGCGGTGCTGCGGGACCTGGGCCTGAAGCCGCTTCCCACACGGCGCCCCGCCCAAATCCCGCGGCCCGGCGGCGGCTAGGTGTATTAACCACGGACGTTGGTGACATGCGGCGTGGCTAAGTGACAAAAAGAAGACCT
>NZ_JCAXDW010000021.1:0-16194 GCF_059759235.1 Paeniglutamicibacter sp. GQ140 | reverse complement strand
CCCCGGGGACATGATCCACGTGGACATCAAGAAACTCGGGCGGATCCCCGACGGCGGCGGCCACCGGGTCACGGACCGGGCCGCCGGGAACCGCAACAAGACCGGGACCCCGGCCAACCGCCGACCCGGCTAGGGGTGGGACCCAAGTACGCCTGAAACCTGCCAAGCCCGTGGTTTATCGGTCGGTGGGGAGGGTGTCGATGGCGTTTTGGCGGTCGGCTTCGGATGGTTTCGTGTAGCGGCGGGTGGTCTCCAGCCGGGCGTGGCCCATGAGTTCGGCGACGAGCACGACGTCGTGGCCCTCGCGCACGAGGTTGGTGCCGAATGTGTGGCGCAGGATCTGGGTGGTGAAATCGATATCGGGGTTATCGGTGAAACCGGCGTCGTTGGCCAGATCCCCGAGGATGTCATCGCATCCCTTGACGCTCAGTCGTTCTCCGCGGTGGTTCAGGAAGACCGCGGGGTTGTTGGCCGCGCCCGGCCATGAGGGGCGTTCTTCGTTGATCCACAAGGCGAGGTTCTCCCGCAGCACGGGGTGGACGGGGACTTCCCGGTAGCGGCCGCCCTTGCCGGAACGAACGATCAGCAGGCCCTTGCGGGCCGAGAGGCGCACATCCCCGAGGTCGAGTGCGGTGATCTCGCTGATCCGCAACCCGGCATAGAACGGGATGTAGCCGATGGCCCGGTTGCGGGGGTGGGTGCAGCGTTCACAGGTGCGCAGCCAGCGTTTCTGGTTGCGTGCGTCCAGGGCCCTGGGCGCGGTGGAGGGCAGCTCGAGCCGTTTGGCGTTCGGGGCGCCCACGCCGGTGCGGGTGTAGAAGTCGGTCAGGGCCGCCAGGTGCGCGTTGATCGTGGCGGGTTTGCGCTTGAGGACTTTCTGAAGGTGGGTGCGCCAGTCCCGGACGGCTCCGTCGCGCGCGGCCGGGTCAAAGAGGGCCGAGCTGTCCACGCCGGCGCCATCGAGCCAGGCGAAGAAGGTACGCACCCGTGAGGCGTAGGCGCGGCGGGAATTGTCATCGAGCGGGGCGGACCCCAGAAGCAGGAGGTATTCGCCCCAGAGTTGTTCCAGATGCGGGGCCAACACGGCAGGGGCACGTCCCCGTCGGGGCTTTTCGTCTGCCGCCGTTGTGATATCTGAAGTTGCCCGGGGGTCTTCCCGCCCCGCAGATTTCGCGATATCTGAAGTCATTGCAGTATTCTACTTCAGATATTTGTTGTTATCTGAAGTTGTTTCGGCCTGTGCGCCTCGCTGGTGCCTCCGGTTCCCTGCGGGAGAGGAAGATTCGTGACGTCCGTGGGCAGGACCGCCTATCCGAGATTCACCGCTGCGGTATCGGAGCGGCAGCTGGCAGAGTCGTTCACCCCGACCGAGGAGGAGAAGGACTGGGCCGGGGAAAAGACACGGGACGAAGCCGGTCGTGCGGTGCTGCTGACGGTGCTGAAGTGCTATCAGCGGTTGGGGTATTTCACGCGGGCCGAGGAGGTTCCCGCGGCCGTCACCGGCCATGTTGGAGCGCTGTTGGGTGTGACGATCGACCTTGCCGACGCGTCCCGGGCAGAGAGGACCTGGTGGCGCTATCGCGATTATGTCCGCGTCCGCATGGGCGTCGTCTACGATGCCAAACGGGTTCGCCGGATGGCTGCCGAGGCGTTGGAGGCCGCGGTGGTGACCAAGGACCACCCTGCCGACCTGATCAACGTGGCGTTGGAGGAACTGCTCCGTGCCGGCTGCGAGCTGCCCGGGTACTCGACTCTCGACAGCATGGTCGCCAGGATCCGTGCCCGGTACAACACCGCGCTGTTCGCCGGGGTTCAAGAGCGGATGGCTCCCGGTGACCGGCTGCGGTTGGAACGATTGCTGTTGGTGGACCCCGTATCGCGGCGCAGCGAGTTCGAGACGCTCAAGGCGCCCGCGGGCTCGGCGATGAAGCTGGGGAAATTCAAGGACCGCATCGAGCTCCTGCGCCGGCTCGACGCGGTCGGCGAGACCGGCACCTGGCTCGGCGGTGTCTCGGCGCAGCGGATCTCCCATTTCGCCGGGCAGGCCCGCGCCGTCGATGTCGATGAACTCTCCAGGACCGGGGAGCCCAAGCGGCTGACCCTTATCGCGTGCCTCCTGCATGAGACCCGCATCCGCCTGCGCGACGAGACCGTCGAGATGTTCTGCAAACGCATGGCCCTCGTTCACAAAAAGGGACGCGAGCGGCTCGAGGAACTCAAACTCGCCCACCGCGCCGAGTCGGAGTACCTGCTCGATGTGTTCGGAGAGGTCCTCTCCCTGACCCATGAGGTGTCCGGGAACGAAGGGAACCCCGAGGAAGGGTTCGACGCGGCCGCGACGGGGCAGAAACTCCTGGAAACGCTTCAGGCCGCCGGCGGCCTGAAGCGGCTGACAGCCGCACACGAAGCGGTCTCGGCCCACCACGGACGCAACTATTTGCCGCTGCTGGAATCGTTCTGCCGGGCTCACCGCTCTGCCCTGTTCGAGCTGTTGGAGGCCCTTGCCCTGGAAGCGACCAGCGCCGATGCCAGCGTGGTGAATGCCGTGAACTTCATTCGTGCCTGCCGCAAACGCACCGGCGAATACGTCCCCGAAACCCTCACGGTTGCCGGCGAAGATGGCACCTTGCAGACGCTGGCACTCGATCTGGACTCCTTCGCCACCGAGGCCTGGAAGAGGGTCATCCGTGACAAGAAGCACCCCGGCAAACTCGCGCGCCGCCACCTGGAGGTCTGCGTGTTCTCATTCCTCGCCGCGGAACTGCGCTCGGGCGATATCGCCGTGGTCGGCGCCGACTCCTACGCGGGGCTGCACCGGCAGATGATGACCTGGCAGCAGTGCCAGGACCTCGCCGAGGACTTTTGCTCCCAGACCGGCATCCCCGCAACCGGGAGCGGGCTGGTCGAGCACTTCAAGGCGCAGCTGGCCGACACCGCACGGGCCGCCGACGCCGGCTACCCGGCCAACACCGACCTCGTCCTGGAAGGCGACCGGCCCTTGCTCAAACGCCGGAAGGGAGCCGACCGGAGGCCATCGGCCATCGTCCTGGAAGAAGCCGTTCATGAGCGCCTGAGCGAACGCGGACTTCTGGACATCATTACCGTCAGCGCCCACCGGCTGGGCTGGCACAAGCATTTCGGACCGGCCTCCGGCGCCGACCCGAAACTACGCGACGCCTTGGGTCGATACTGCCTCACGGTCTTCACCTACGGCACCCTCCTTGGCCCCGCACAGGTCGCCCGCCATATGGAAGGCGCCGTCAGCGCCCATGAGCTCTACACCGCGGGGAACAAGCACACCACGGCCGAGAAGATCACTCGTGCCTCGGCCGAGGTCATCAATGCCTTTGCGCAGCTGGACGTCGCCTCCGTCTGGGGCGATGGGCGCACCGTCGCCGCCGACGGCACCCAGGTCGACACCTGGGAGAACAACCTGCTGGCCGAGTCCCATATCCGCTACGGGGGATACGGAGGCATCGCCTACCGCCACGTTTCCGACACCTACATCGCCCTGTTCAGCCACTTCATTCCCTGCGGAGTGTGGGAAGCGGTCTACATCATCGAAGGACTGCTGCAAAACGACTCCGAGCTGCAACCGGACACGATCCACGCCGACACGCAGGGACAGTCCCTGCCGGTCTTCGGTCTCGCCGCGCTCCTGGGCTTTGACCTGCTCCCACGTATCCGGGATTGGAAAGACCTCATTCTCTACCGCCCCGACACGGCCACCCGCTACACGCACATCGACTCGCTGTTCGGTGACACGGCCATCGACTGGGGACTGATCGAGACCCACTGGCCCGACCTGATGCGCACCGTCATTTCCATCCGCGAGGGCTGCCTGTCCTCGGTCACCCTTTTGCGCAGGCTGGGCAACCACTCCCGCAAGAACCGCCTCTACCGGGCCTTCCGCGAACTCGGGCGCGTCGTGCGCACCATCACGCTGCTGCGCTACCTATCCGACCCCGAACTGCGCGAACACATCACCGCGATCACCAACCGGGTCGAATCGTTCCATAAATTCAGCGACTGGCTGGCCTTCGGGAACGAAATGATCGGCCACAACGACCCCGAACACCAGGAAAAGATCATCAAGTTCAACGAGCTGCTGGCCAACATCGTCATCTACTCCACCGCCTGCGACATCACCGCCGCCGCCAACGAGCTCGCAGCCGAAGGCCACACCATCGACACCGAAGACCTGGCCACGATCTCCCCCTACATCACCAGGACCATCCGCCGCTTCGGAGACTACGTCCTCAACCTCGCCCCGCCGGACCAAGACCCGCAAACGAAACTGGACCTGCAACCAGGGGCACTATTCCCACCCACCAGTATCAGACCCCGAATCTAGAACCATGCATTCCCCGCCGTGGAGCGTGGCAGGTTTCAGGCGTACTTGGATCCCGTCCCTGGTACGGCCGACGCCATGCTGGGAGGTAAGCGGGGTCAGTTCAGGAAACGGCTCGACGCTCGGTAGAAGATCGCGTTGAAGCTGTGGTCCAGGTCGATGTCGCGGACGTTGAGCCGCAGGGCGCTGTACAGTCCACGCTCCTTGTTGATCAGCATGTTGGCCATCAGCCAGTACACCTCGTCCCAAGCCGCTGCTACTTCGGCAGTAACGGCATCGCCGAGCACATCCACGATCGCCCACATCAGGTTGTCGTGCACCACCTGGTATTGATCCGGGTGCAGGCCCAGGGACGCATGCTTATGGGCAATCCTGGACAGCAGATGCTCCGGAAGGTGCGTGGGGTCATTGACGAGAAAGCCAGCGAAGGCCGCAATAGACCCGGCCAGGGCCTGCTGCTGGCGCCCGTCGGCCTGGTTTCCCCGGTTGAACAGCCCGTCCAGCAGCTCCGGATGCCCTTCAAACATGTGGTCGTAAAACCGGGATGCTATCTCCTGAATATGCTCGCCCACTACCGGAAGGGTCGCCCTGATAACGGGCAAGGAACTATCAGACAACGTATTCTGGCCTCCTCCGGCACATGCTTCATCGCGCTTAGGTGAAGCCCGACTTCGCACTAACACCACCGCGTCGAACCGCACAGACCTCGAAAGCAGGGAGCCTTGCTACTCGGTGACGCCCGGTCAGGACCAATCCCTCCAGATCCCCAGCCGCCGGTTCTGGCTGGCACGACAGGCCACGCGACCCGTCGTTTAGCGTCTGAGTCCGCGGACAGGAAGAAACAGGGCATTCTGCAGCGGGCCGGCACCACCCGCTGCAACTGTCAGCTCCTGACATAATCTGCACCACCACGGGCTGGGAAAGAGGATGCCTTTCAGCCATTGCTGATATGCGGACATGATGGCGCAGCGGAGCCGCGAATCGAGCAGCCCGCATCTAAAATGATTGGGCCGCGTTTTGATCATTAGTCCGGAAACTGTAGCGGTTTGCGCCTTGCTGCCCCTAGGGTGGCAGCATGGCTGAGGATCGGTTTGTCCCGGGGCTCGACGGAGCAGCCTCGGATGCGATGTTGAAGCTGGGCCGTTTCTTCACGAAATGGGACCAGACGGAGGACGGCAGGGCGGTATTCAGGGAGGGCGGCCGTAAAGGCGACATCTTCTACCGCGACCGCTGGAGCCACGACAAGGTGGTCCGCTCCACCCATGGGGTGAACTGCACCGGCTCCTGCTCGTGGAAGGTGTATGTCAAGGACGGCATCATCACTTGGGAATCCCAGCAGACCGACTACCCGTCGGTGGGCCCGGACAGCCCGGAATACGAGCCGCGGGGGTGCCCCCGCGGGGCGGCCTTTTCCTGGTACACCTACTCACCCACCCGCGTCCGCTTTCCGTACGCCCGCGGTGTCCTGGTGGAGATGTACCGGGAGGCGAAGTCCCGGCTCGGCGATCCGGTGCTGGCCTTCGCGGACGTCGCCGGAGACCCGGAGCGGCGGCGCCGCTACCAGCAGGCCCGCGGCAAGGGCGGCCTGGTGAGGGTGTCCTGGCAGGAGGCGATCGAGCTCGCTGCTGCCGCGCACGTGAACACCATCAAGACCTACGGGCCGGACCGGTGCGCCGGCTTTTCGCCGATCCCGGCGATGTCAATGGTTTCGCACGCGGTGGGCACCCGCTTCATCCAGCTAATCGGCGGCGTCATGACCTCCTTCTACGACTGGTACGCGGACCTTCCGGTCGCCAGCCCCCAGGTGTTTGGGGACCAGACGGATGTGCCGGAATCCGGGGACTGGTGGGACGCGCGCTACCTGATGATGTGGGGCTCCAATGTTCCCGTCACCCGGACCCCGGACGCGCACTGGATGGCCGAAGTGCGGTACCGCGGCACCAAAGTGGTCACGGTCAGCCCGGACTACGCGGACAACACCAAGTTCGCCGATGAATGGCTTCCCGCCCAGGCCGGCACCGACGCCGCCCTCGCGATGGCCATGGGCCATGTCATGCTCAAGGAGTTCTTCGTTGACCGGGACGTGCCGTTCTTCTCCGACTACGTGCGCCAGTACACCGACCTTCCGTTCCTCGTCAGGCTGGAAAAGCGCGACGACGGCGCGCTGACGCCGGCGAAATTCCTCACCGCCAAGGACATCCGGGCCGAGGCCGGGGCTGAGGACGCGGCGTTCCGCACCGTCCTGTTCGACAAAAAGGCAGGCCGTCCCGCCGTCCCTAACGGCTCGATGGGCTTCCGCTATTCGGACAGCGGCGAGGGAAAATGGAACCTGGACCTGGAAGGGATCGAACCCGCACTGTCCTTACGTGAAGTCTCCGGTGAAAGCGCCGAGATCCTGCTGCCCTGCTTCGAACAGGCGGACGGCGCCGGCAGCGTGCTACGGCGCGGGGTGCCCGTCATCGAAGTCGAGGGCCAGCTGGTCACCACCGTGTTCGACCTCATGCTCGCCCAGTACGGGGTGGGCCGCGACGGGCTGCCGGGAGAGTGGGCCGCAGGCTACGACGACGCGAACACGCCCTACACGCCCGCCTGGCAGGAGGAAATCACCAGTGTTCCGGCGCAGGCGTGCATCCGCGTGGCACAGGAATTCGCCCGAAACGCCGAAGAATCCAAGGGCCGTTCCATGATCATCATGGGTGCCGGGATCTGCCAGTGGTTCCACGGCGATACCACCTACCGCGCCGTGCTGGCGCTGGTGATGCTGACCGGCTGCATGGGCCGCAACGGCGGCGGCTGGGCGCACTACGTGGGGCAGGAAAAGACCCGCCCGGCCACCGGCTGGGTGTCCCTCGCGAACGCCCTGGACTGGTCCCGGCCGCCGCGGACCATGATCGGCACCGGTTACTGGTACATGCACACGGACCAGTGGCGGCAGGACGGATACTCCGCGGACGCGCTGAAGTCCCCGCTCTCCACCGGAGCCCTGGACGGGATGCACACCGCGGACGCAATGGCCCAGTCCGCGAGGCTCGGCTGGATGCCGTTCTACCCGCAGTTCGACCGGAACCCGCTGGACCTCGCGGACGAGGCGGAGGCCGCCGTCGCCGCCGGTTCCGCGAAGGACACACCCAGCTACATCGCGGACGCGCTCAAGAACCGCACCCTGAACCCGGCGATCGAGGACGTGGATGCCCCGGAGAACTGGCCCCGGACCCTGGTGCTGTGGCGCTCCAACCTGTTCGGTTCCTCGGCCAAGGGCAACGAGTACTTCCTGCGGAACCTGCTGGGCACCCATAACAATGTCTTGGGCAAGGACCACGCCGAGGGGCTCAAGCCCACCAACGTGAAGTGGCATGAGCAGGCCCCGGAAGGAAAACTGGACCTGCTGGTCTCCGCGGACTTCCGGATGACCTCCACCACGCTGCTGTCCGACGTCGTGTTTCCCGCTGCCACCTGGTACGAGAAGCACGACCTCTCCTCCACAGACATGCACCCGTTTGTGCACGCCTTCAGCCCGGCGATCGACCCGCCGTGGGAGACCAAGACCGACTTTGACACCTTCCACCTGCTGGCCCGGGAGTTCTCCCGGATGGCCAAGACCCACCTGGGTGTGCGCCGGGACCTGGTCAGCGTGCCGCTGCAGCACGACACTCCCGGCCAGCTCGCCCAGCCCGGCGGGATCGTGCGGGACTGGCTGGAGACGGACATCCCCGCCGTGCCGGGGCAGAACATGCCCATTTTTTCGGTGGTGGAGCGGGACTACACGGCCATCGCGGACAAGCTTGCCGCCGTCGGGCCGCTGGCCGATAATCTGGGCTTCACGGTCAAGAACGTCACCTACAAACTCCAGGGCCCGTTGGAGAGGCTCAGCCGGTCCAACGAGGTGATGCTCGGCGGGGCCGCGGACGGCCGACCGGCGATCGACACCGACGCGAAAATGGCCGAGGCCATCCTGGCGTTCTCCGGCACCACCAACGGTGCCCTGTCTGTGCAGGGCTTCAAGGACCTGGAGATCCGCACCGGCCGGAAACTGGCGGACCTGTCCGGGGGCTCGGAGGAAAAATTCATCACCTTCGCCCAGACGCAGGCCGGCCCGGTCCCGGTGATCACCTCGCCGGAATGGTCCGGGTCCGAGACAGGCGGCCGCCGCTACGCCCCGTTCACCATCAACGTCGAAAGGCTCAAGCCCTGGCACACCCTGACCGGGCGGATGCACTTCTTCCTCGACCACGACTGGATGATCGACATCGGCGAGGCCCTGCCGATCTACCGGCCGCCCCTGGACATGCACCGGCTGTTCGGGGAACCCAAACTTGGCGCGAACGGGGAGCTTGAGGTGGTGGTCCGCTACCTGACACCGCACTCCAAGTGGTCCATCCACTCCGAATACCAGGACAACCTGCTGATGCTCTCGCTCTCCCGCGGCGGGCCCACGGTCTGGATGAGTCCTGCCGACGCGGACTCCATCCAGGTCAGGGACAACGAGTGGGTGGAGTGCCTGAACATCAACGGCGTCCTGGTGGCGCGGGCGATCGTCAGCCACAGGATGCCACCCGGGGTGGTGTACGTCCACCACGCGCAGGAGCGCACCATCGACGTGCCGAAGTCCGAGGCCACGGGACGGCGCGGCGGCATCCACAACTCAGTGACCCGGCTGCTGGTCAAGCCCTCGCACCTGATCGGCGGCTACGCCCAGCTGGCCTACGCGTTCAACTACCTTGGCCCAACCGGAAACCAGCGCGACATGGTTGCCACCGTCCGCCGTCGTTCCCAGGAGGTGCAGTACTGATGCGTGTCATGGCTCAAATGGGCATGGTCATGAACCTGGACAAATGCATTGGCTGCCACACCTGTTCGGTGACCTGCAAGCAGGCCTGGACCAACCGTGCCGGCACCGAATACGTCTGGTTCAACAACGTCGAAACCCGCCCCGGGCAGGGGTACCCCCGCCGGTACGAGGACCAGGAAAAGTGGCTTGGCGGCTGGGAGCTTAACAAGCGCGGCAAGCTGGTCCTGAAGGCCGGCGGCCGGGTCAAGAAGCTCCTCGGGATCTTCGCCAGCCCGGTCCAGCCCGAGCTCAAGGACTACTACGAGCCGTGGACCTACGACTACAAGACGCTCATCGATGCGCCCCTGGGGGATGACTTCCCGGTGGCCCGGCCCAAGTCCCTGATCACGGGCAAGGACACCAAGATCACCTGGTCCGCGAACTGGGACGATGACCTGGGCGGTTCCACCGAGCACGGCCATTTGGACCCGATCGTGGAGAAGGTCCGGCGGGAATCCGAGGACAAGATCAAGTTCGCCTACGAGCAGGCGTTCATGTTCTACCTGCCGCGGATCTGCGAGCACTGCCTGAACCCCTCCTGCATGGCATCCTGCCCTTCCGGCGCGATCTACAAGCGGGTGGAGGACGGGATTGTCCTGGTGGACCAGGACAAATGCCGAGGCTGGCGGCAGTGCGTTACCGGCTGCCCGTACAAAAAAATCTACTTCAACCACAAGACGGGCAAAGCCGAAAAGTGCACCTTCTGCTACCCCCGCGTGGAGGTGGGGCTCCCCACGGTCTGCTCCGAGACCTGCGTGGGCAGGCTGCGGTATCTGGGGCTGTTCCTGTACGACGCCGACGCCGTCACCGCGGCCGCGTCCGTCACGGACCCCCAGGAGCTCTACGACGCCCAGATGGACGTGCTGCTGGACCCCAACGACCCCGCCGTCCAGGCCGAGGCCCGGGCCCAGGGCATCCCGGAGGACTGGATCGACGCCGCCCGGCGGTCCCCGGTCTACGCCCTCGCCAAGGTCTACAAGGTGGCCCTGCCGCTGCACCCCGAATACCGGACCATGCCCATGGTCTGGTACGTCCCGCCGCTGTCCCCGGTAGTGGACCTGCTGCGGGACCAGGGGCACGACGGCGAGGATCACGGCAACCTCTTTGGCGCCATCGACGCGCTGCGCATCCCGGTGGAATACCTCGCGGAACTCTTCACGGCCGGGGACACCGACCGGGTCACGACTGTCCTGAGGAAGCTTGCGGCCATGCGCTCCTATATGCGCGGCATCAGTCTGGGCAACGATCCCGACGACTCCATCCCCGAAGCCGTGGGCATGGACGGGCAGACCATGTACGAGATGTACCGCCTCATGGCCATCGCCAAATATGACGAACGCTACGTCATCCCGAAGGCACACGTGGAACAGGCGCATGACCTGGAAGAGATGGGCTGTTCGCTGGATTTCGACGGCGGACCGGGCATGCAGGACTCGTCCCCGTTCGGTGAGGCCAGCGGCAGGCCCGTCCCGGTGGCGGTGGAAACGTTCCATGCCCTCCGGGACCGGCAGACCACGGACGAGATGGGGTCCGGGTCCGGCCTCAGCGGCCGGGTCAACCTACTGAACTGGGACGGGCGCGGGGCGCCGCCCGGGCTCTTCCCGGGACGCTCAAGCGCTTCCACAGACAGTGCCTCGGCGGGCGGGGAACAGCCGTGAGCCGGCGCGATCAGGTGGTCTACATGGCCGCCGCCTGGTGCCTGTCGTACCCGGATGCGGATCTGATTCTCAAGGTCCCGCTGATGCGGGCCGCACTGGCTGAGTTTTCCGGTGCGGTCCAGGACTTCGACGGCGTCCTGGACCTGTTCGAATCCTCGGAGCGATTGGAAATCCAGGCCCATTACGTGCGCGAGTTCGATCTCGGCAAGCGGCATGCCCTGCACCTGAGCTACTGGACGGACGGCGACACCCGGCGCCGCGGTGAAGTCCTAGGCAACTTCAAGAAGGCCTACCGGCAAAGCGACATCCTGGTGGACACCCACGGCGAACTGCCGGACTACCTGCCCATGGTCCTGGAATACGCCGCGCGGGTGGATCTTGCGGCGGGCCGTGACTTGCTGATCCGGTACCGGGCCAGCCTCGAGATGCTCCGCTTCGGCCTGCTACGCGATGAGTTGCCGCATGCCCGCATCCTCCAGGCCATCTGCGCCACGCTGCCCGGGAAATCGCCGGCCGATGAGCAGGCTGTCATGCGGATGGCCGGCTACGGGCCGCCCACCGAAGCCGTGGGGCTGGACCCGTACGATCCTCGCCTGCTGCCCGTGAAAGGGGTTTGACCATGCTGACCTTCGAAACCAGGCCGGGAGCAGCCGTCGAACTCACCGCCCTGGACATCGTCCTTTGGGGCGTCCTGCCCTACGTCATGGTGGTGGTGCTGGTGGGCGGCAGCATTTGGCGCTACAAGTACGACCAGTTCGGCTGGACCACCAGGTCCTCCCAGCTGTATGAGTCCCGGCTCCTGCGGATCGCCTCGCCGCTGTTCCACTTCGGTTTGCTGGCGGTCATCGCAGGCCACTTTTTTGGCCTGGTCATCCCGATGGCATGGACGCAGGCCGTGGGCATGAGCCAGGAGTTCTACCATTTCAACGCCCTGCTGGTGGGAGGCATCGCGGGGGTGGGAACCCTGGGCGGAATTCTGCTGCTGATTTATCGCCGCCGCACCACCGGACCGGTCTTCATGGCTACCACCAAAAACGACAAATTCATGTACGTGGTCCTCACCGCCGCCATCTTATTCGGCCTCTGGACCACCCTGGCCAGCGTTTTCGAGGGCGAACACGGGCACAACTACCGCGAAACCGTGGCCCCGTGGTTCCGCTCACTTTTCATCTTCCAACCTGACCTCGCCGCCATGGCAGCTGCACCGTTCTCCTTCCACCTGCACACCCTGGTGGGCATGGCGCTCTTTATGATCTGGCCTTTCACCCGGCTGGTCCATGCCTTTACCGCGCCGCTGCATTACCTGTTCCGTCCATACATTGTCTACCGCTCGCGTGACCGCATTCGCCCGGGCGGAAAGGCCGGCGGCGACGGGTCAAGGAACGCGACCCCGCCCGCCCGGCGCGGCTGGTCCGCCGTCGGAACCAGGGACCGGGATACCCGGAACCAGTGAACAGAGGAGCTCACAGTGACCGGGTCCGCTCAATCTACTGAGTCCGCCCGCACCGGCAAAGGGCTGCAGCTGGCATTGGCCACCAGCGCCTCGGTGATGGCCTTCTGGGCCTGGAACATCGTGGCGCCGCTCGGCGCCCGGTACACCCAGGAAATGGGGCTGACCCCCACGGCAACTGCCGTTCTGGTCGCCATGCCGATTTTTGTGGGATCGCTTGGCCGGATCGTGGTGGGAGCCATGGCGGACCGTTTCGGCGGCCGCGTCATGTTCACGTTCGTACTGCTGGGCAGTGTTCCCCCCGTCCTGCTGGTGGCCCTTGGCGGCACGCTCGGCTCGTACGCGGTGGTGCTGGGAGCAGGCCTGCTGCTGGGCATCGCCGGCACCGTGTTCGCCGTCGGAATTCCCTTTGTCAGTGCTTGGTATGAGCCCGCCCGGCGTGGTTTCGCCACCGGTGTTTTTGGGGCCGGCATGGGCGGAACCGCACTCGCTGCCTTCCTCACTCCGCGCCTGGTAAGCGCGATGGGTTACCTGGCAACGCATCTCCTGATCGCCGGGCTCCTTGTCGCCATGGCCGCCCTGGTCTGGTACAACGTCAAAGAGGCGCCCGGGTGGCAGCGGAACACCTCCCCGGTGGTTCCCAAGCTGAAGGAAGCGGCAGGCCTCGCGGTCACCTGGAAGCTGTGTTTCCTCTACGCCATCGTTTTCGGCGGATTCGTTTCCTTTGCTACGTACCTGCCCACCTACCTCCGGGACGTCTACGACTTTGATCCCACAGCAGCAGGCACGCGGACCGCGGGTTTTGCCGTGGCGGCCGTCATTTTCCGACCTATCGGCGGCGTGCTGGCGGACGGGATTGGTTCCAAACCGGTGGTTCTTGCGTCGCTGGCTGGCATTGCCGTCCTGGCCTACATCGTGAACCTTCGGCCCGACGGCGAGATCCCGGCCGGACTGACGTTTGTGGCGATGGCGTCAGCGCTCGGCCTTGGCGCCGGGGGTGTGTTCGCATGGGTGGGCAGGCTGTCCCCGCCGGGCAAGGTGGGCAGCATCAGCGGGATCGTCAGCGCCGCCGGTGGCATGGGCGGTTACTTCCCTCCACTGGTCATGGGCGCCACCTACAACGCGGCGGACAACAGCTACTTCATCGGGCTCATGCTGCTCGTGGTGACGGCTGTGGCAGCGTTCGTCTTCACACTTGCTGTCGTCCGCCTGCCCGCCGCGGTTGAAGCTCCCGGGCATGCGGACGAGGGTTACGGCCGTCCGGACAGCTAGCCTGATGCCGGGCACGGACCACCACGGTCAGGGACGACCAGTCAGGGGCAATCTGCGGGTATACGCTCCTACTCGGAGCGGCGTCCGCCATCATCCGTTGATCAACCAACGGGAGTATTTTAGAACGGATCGTGGGTTGTCCTTTACATTGCTCTACGAACGGCAGAAGGATGTAACCATGATGTTCTCTCATGATGACCCGATCCTTGTCCTTGACGATGAGCAGTGCTGGAAGCTGTTGGAGAACACCCAGCATGGGCGCTTGGTGCTGACCGCCGCCGGTGAAACGGACGTCTTTCCCATCAACTACCGCGCTCACGACGGCCTCCTGCTGCTGCGTACGGCACCTGGCACCAAGCTTGCCGAGCTGACCATCAATGAGAACGTGGTGTTCCAGGCAGATGGCATCACCTCTGACGAAGCTTGGAGCGTCGTAGTCAAGGGACGCGCCCGGGTCCTTGAGCAGGGTTCGGACATTGCCGCAGCCGAGGCGCTGAATCTCAAGACATGGATCCCCACGCTCAAGGACTTCTACGTGGAAATCAAACCGTCGCGTGTCAGCGGGCGGCACTTCAACCTGGGTGAGCAGCCAGAACGCTTCTGACCCGGCCCGAGTCCGTGTTCTAGGGTGCTGGCCGGCTCTCTGAGGATGCTCTCCAGCTTCACCGCGACGTCCGTCCCGGCGCATTCAGATAGATTCCGTGGTGATCCCCCTTTTGGGGGCAGAACCGGCGCTGTGATGGGAGCGGCACCAAAGCGCGAGCTTTCGCGCACCGGGGCACTTCATCAGGGACGCAGGGTGGGTTGGGACCTCGGGAGTGCTTCAATCATTTCGACGGGTGTCTGTGGCCGCTTGGAGGTGTGGCTTTGAGACGACCTGGCAGTTTGCCTGTCAGCTGCACCGTTGACATCGGGCGGCAGTTTCTCGACAGGGACGGGGACAAGCTTAAGGCCGCGCTAAACGGTTTTCCGCTGGCCGTAGAAGCTCAGGATCGCCGCCCAGGCGTGAACCCCCACTGAAGGCGCCAAGCACCCAGCAATTGGGTTAGGCAACCCTAGGTCCCTGCCCGCACCAAATGAGCTGATGCCGCTGACGGGCAGTAAGCATCGCCACGAGACAGCTTCGTCCGGCGGACACCATTGCCCTCAACCAGACGGAATTAACCAGGCGATCAGCCAACCATATCCATCCTGGCGGGGCCAGTGGCAGTTGATGCAACCAATCTAGAGCAGTTCTTCGTCCGAGATGGTTGGAGTGTCCGGCCGGATACACTGTTATTTTCCGGCTCGGATCGACGGGACTGTGGGCCTCGTCACGCATGCGGGACGCCGCTTAAGCTGGGTGCCATGACCATGCCCGATCACTCCCCGAGTTCCTTCGGTTCGCGCGTCGCCGAGGCAGTGCAGACCCTCACCCCGGGATATTTCGCTCTCACTATGGCCAGCGGGATCATTTCGGTGGGGCTTGAGCTCGAAGGCTTCCACGCGCTGTCCGCTGCACTCCTCGTGATCTGCGCGGTCTCTTACACAGTGATCCTCGTGCTTAGCCTGGTGCGTCTGGTCAAGTTCCGCGAGGATATGCGGCGCGACTTCATGGATCCCGCCCGGGCGTTCGGCTTCTTCACTTTCATCGCCGGGACGAATGTGCTCGGTGTGCGGCTCGGAATGATGGGGTGGCCGGGGGCGACGGCGCTGCTCCTCGTTGTCGCGGTGCTTGCCTGGGTGGTGCTCGGCTACGTCGTACCGTGGACGGCTGTGCTCGGCCGGGACGAAAGGCCCGTGGTCAAGGATGCTAACGGCACATGGTTCATTTGGTGCGTGGCGAGCCAGTCCGTGGCGGTCGCGGCGGCGTCCGTTGAGCCTCTCGCCGGGCCAGACTGGCGCGCGGCCTTGGCGCTGGTCGCCGTCGTGGCCTGGTCCGTGGGGCTGATTCTGTATGCCGCTGTGGGGATCTTCGTCTCGTTGCGGCTCATGACCTACCCCATCAGGCCGGAGGACCTCCGCCCGCAGTACTTTGTGGCCATGGGTGCCATGGCGATCAGCGTCCTGGCAGGCGCGCGGATTGTCGAGATGGCGGGTGCGCCCATGGTGGACGCAACCCTCGGGCTCGTGGCCGGTTCGTCCGTGGTGTTCTGGGCCTTCGCCTCGTGGCTCATTCCCGTGCTCCTCGCGGCCGGGTGGTGGAGGCACGTGACCCATCGCGTGCCGCTGACCTTCGAGCCCGGGCTCTGGAGCGTCGTCTTTCCCCTCGGTATGTACGCCGTGGCGGGAATTTACCTGGGGCGTGCGGACCGACTGCCGATTGTCGCTTTTGTCGGCCGTGCAGAGTTGTGGGTGGCCGTCGCAGCGTTCCTCGCGACCTTCGCCGGAATGCTCTGGCACCTGTGGGCCGCGCTGGTGCGCCCCGGCATGCGCCCCCGTGCGCTGGGTCCGGGTGCCGGGATGCCAGACCGTCGGGAACCCGGAACGTCGGGACGCCAGACGGAGGGACACTGACCGGCCGCAGCAGGGACCGGTCCACCGCATGAATACAGACCGCTTGAATAACGGTCGCTACCAGTATCAGACCCTGAATCTAGAACCATGCATTCCTCGCCATGGAGCGTGGCAGGTTTCAGGCGTACTTGGGTCCCAC
>NZ_JCAXDW010000020.1:0-20344 GCF_059759235.1 Paeniglutamicibacter sp. GQ140 | reverse complement strand
TCTCCTGAAGGAGGGGTGGCGCTTTCTTTTGGGCCGCAGGTGAACCTGGCGACCGGTCAGGGATTTGATATCGCTGAGCAAATCGGAAAGCATGACGGCAATACCCGAGGCGTCTTGGTGCTCTCGAGCTCCGCCGCGAATCAGGCCAGTGGAGTTGCCGGCGCATCTTCCCCTGCGGCGGCCAGGTCGGTAATCCTTAAAAGCACCCCCGTCTTGTTGGCCACGGAGTTGTGGATCGACTGGATCGCGGCGCCGCGTTCGCGGGCCGGGACATTGGGTTTGTCTGCATGATTGGAATCCGTGAGAAGGCATAGAGCTCCAGTGACTGGAAGCGTATCGTAGCGACACAGCGACCAAGGCTTCAGGCAATGAGGAGACCGCCATGAAAAGCCAACGACAGAATCACTTCACCATCATCATTGGAGCTGGCCACTGCGGATTGGCCATGGCCCACGAATTGGCGGTGAAAGGTGAAGAATTCGTGGTGCTTGAAGCAGGGCAGACTCCGGGGAACAGCTGGAGTTCCCGGTGGGAATCCTTGGAATTGTTCACACCTGCGGAACATGACGGGTTGCCCGGCAAGAGGTTTCCGGCAGCACGCGGAACATTTCCCACCGCCAGGGCCGTTTCCGAGTACTTGCGGACGTACGCCGCGTCCTTCCAGCTGCCGATCCAGACCTCGACAACAGCCCGCCGACTGGAAATGGGCCCCGCCGGCGGATTCCGCGTACGAACCGATAGGGGAGTGTTCGATGCCATCCGGGTGGTAGTGGCCACGGGCGTGCAGCAAATGCCCCGGATTCCTCCGCTGTCGAAACAAATCTCCGCAGATGCAATGCAATTGCATTCGAGCGAATACCGGAACCCTGCCCAGATCCCGGATGGCCCCGTGGCAGTGGTTGGATTCGGGACGTCCGGTGCCCAGATCGCCTGCGAGCTGGCTCCTGGCCACCGGGTCACCATTTCCGGAAGGCCCACACCCCACGTTCCGGAAGCACTCATTCGCTACGCCCCCGCGCTGTATTGGCTCCTGGTCCATAGGCTGCTGACGCGATCGACTCCGGCCGGCCGGAAGGTCGCCCAGCGGATCCATAGTCGAGGTGCGCCACTGATCCGGGTGTCCACCCAGGACGTTGCAGCCGCAGGCGTAGCCGCTGTCGGGAGAATCGAAGCGGTGCGCGATGGGGTGATGATGACTCAGGACGGGACCCCGGTCGAGGCGTCCACGATCATATGGGCCACGGGATACCGCCCGGACTATTCATGGATCGAGGGGCTCAGGACGGATGGGAACGGCTATCCATTCCACCGCCGGGGCGTCAGTACCGAGTTTCCCGGATTGGGGTTTCTCGGCATTCCATTCCAGTATGGACTGACCTCAGGCATCATCGGCGGGGCCGGTCGCGATGCGCGCCACCTGGCGCGTCGGTTGGATCCCGCCCCTGCGGTTGCGGCCAAAATGGGGTTCGTGCCGGATCCGGGAGGGACGGCGAACGGGTAAGGCCGGGCCCTGTCGGGACATGCTATGTTGGCGTTGGTGCACTGGCCATCCGAATGATGCGCCGTGCCTTCGACGCTCCTCATCGTGAAAGACTTTCCCCCTCCATGACACAGCCGCTAAAATCCTCCAACCCTGCCGCCGCCCAGGCCAACTCCATCGACGATTTCAAGCAAAACCTTGCCTCTGTCAGGTCCCGGATTGATGCCGCGGCGCGGAAGGCCGGGCGGGACCCCGCCTCGATCCGGTTGTTGCCGGTTAGCAAGACCGTGCCGGAGGACCGCCTTCGCCTGGCTATTGCGGCGGGAATGGATTTTCTGGGGGAAAACAAGGTCCAGGAGGTGGCTCGAAAGGCGGAGCTCCTGGCCGACATTCCGGGACTGAAGTTCTCCGTCATTGGAAGCCTGCAAACCAACAAGGCAAAATTCGTGGCGAAGTATGCAGACGAATTCCAGGCGCTGGACAGCCTTCGCCAGGCGGAAGCCCTGCAGCGCCGGCTCGAAGTCGAGGACCGCCAGCTCGACGTTTTTGTCCAAGTCAATACGTCCGACGAGGAAAGCAAGTCCGGTCTGGCCCCGGATGACGTTCGGGAATTCGTGAACCAGCTGCCCCGGTTTGACCGGCTCCATGTCAAGGGCCTGATGACGCTCGCATTGTTCAGTGACGACAGCGAAGCGGTTCGCGCATGTTTCGTGCGACTGCGGGAACTCCGGGACTCACTGCGCGAAAGCGCGCCCGCCGGGATGTCCATCGAGGAACTGTCCATGGGCATGAGTGGCGACTTTGAGCTGGCCATTGCAGAGGGTGCGACTGTGGTGCGTGTGGGACAGGGAATCTTCGGCGCCCGGGCGCTGCCCGTCGCCGGCTAGCTGCCCGGAGCAGTCCGAAGCCCTCGGGTTTCGCCGCAATTTGGAACAATCCGCGGGAAATGTTCCGATCGCCGTGGCAACGGTCGGGAATTTGACCTGAATCAGGGCCGGTGGAGACGGAATCCCGGTTTCGCTGGGAGCACGACTGCGGTGGGCGATTTATCTTTTGCCGGCACCCGGATCCAAGTTTTCAGTCGTGCACCGCCCAGCGTTGGATGCTGCACGGGTATGCCCTCTGTCCGTTTGACTTCCCCCGTCTCCGGGGCGCAGCGCGAACGAACGTTGGGTGGGGCGTCCATCATATTGCCAGCCGCCTAAGGGGAAAATTTTCTTCATGGGTGCGGCTCTCGACCCGCTGCGTTTTTTGTGGGGGAGAGTGCGGCGTTTGTTGGCCAGGTCTACTACCAGTAGTGCTAGCGTTCATGCTGTCGGGCCATATCTAGTGGTTTGACGCCAGGTACTCGACACGCCGTGCTGAACGACACGCCAGTTCTTTAATCTGTGGTTGATTGCTCCACAGGGTGTGGATAGATTTTCGATTTCGCTGGATTCATGCGGTTTAACGGCCGCTCTTTATCCACAAGGCTTGTGGACAGGCATGGGGTCGAATGACAGGGGTGTAATACATCATGTTGGGGTCTAACGCCCCGACCCCTACTAGATGTAGTATTGAATTAGCTGGTGAGGCCTAGTGCGCGAACCTCCGGAATACGGAGAAATGTACGAATCCCCGCCTCCTGAGGGCTCAATCGCCCTCGGAGCAAAACGTTCGTATGTCTCTTCCCGCGGGGAATGCGCATAGGGACCCAGCCACTTCACATACACAGAATTTTTGCACGAGGGGATTTACGGATATGACCGTCACGGTTTACACGAAGCCAGCATGCGTACAGTGCAACGCAACCTACCGAGCTCTTGATAAGAAGGGCATCGTCTACCAAAGCGTTGACATTTCGCAGGATCCCGCTGCCCTGGAGCGCGTACGCGCCCTGGGCTACATGCAGGCACCGGTCGTCATCACCGATGCCGACCACTGGTCGGGCTTCCGACCGGACAAGATTGATGAGCTGGCCCAGGATTTGAGCTCCTCCGTGGCCTAACCAGCCACCTCCAGCCTTACCGATTCCAGTGATTTCGAGGCGATCAAGATGCCTGCTTCATCGTTGGCTACACCGCCAATGCATGATCACGCCGTTCCGGCAGAGGTACTTACCAACAGCAAATTGATCTATTTCTCCTCGGCCTCGGGTTATACCCACCGATTCGTGGAGAAACTGGATCTGGAATGCGCTCGCATTCCGTTGCTGAACCATGAACCGCACTTGGTGGCGGCTGAGCCGTATGTGCTACTGCTTCCCACCTATGGCGGTGAAAAGGGCGAAAGATCAATACCCCCGCAAGTCGTCAAGTTCCTCAACGATGAGCGCAACCGAAACCTATTACGAGGCGTAATTGGTGCCGGAAACACAAACTTTGGAACCACATATTGCTTGGCCGCAATCAAGATCGCAGCCAAATGCAACGTTCCGCTTCTATATAAATTTGAGCTCATGGGCACTCCAGAAGATGTGACCCGGGTTCGCGAAGGATTGGAAGTCTTTTGGACACGAAAGTCGCAGTACCTGAAATGAAGCAGGATTCTAAGGAATTGCCGGCCGCTTTTCAGGGCCTGGGTTATCACGAGCTGAACGCCATGCTGAACCTTTACGGGGCAGATGGGCGCATCCAGTTCGAGGCCGATCGTGCCGCGGCACGCCAGTACTTCCTGGAGCACGTGAACAACAACACCGTGTTCTTCCACGACCTGGACGAGAAACTCGAATACCTGGTCAAGCACGAGTACTACGAGCGCGAGACGCTCGACCAGTACACGATGAACTTCATCCGCGACCTCTACCGCGGTGCCTACGCCAAGAAGTTCCGCTTTGAGACGTTCCTGGGTGCCTTCAAGTTCTACACCTCGTACACGCTGAAGACCTTTGACGGCAAGCGTTACCTTGAGCGCTACGAGGACCGCGTCTGCATGGTTGCACTTCACCTGGCACGCGGCAATGAGGAAATGGCAGTCGCCCTGGTCAACGAGATCATCGAGGGACGCTTCCAGCCTGCCACCCCGACGTTCCTGAACGCCGGCAAGGCCCAGCGCGGCGAACTCGTCTCCTGCTTCCTGCTGCGCATTGAAGACAACATGGAGTCGATCTCCCGCGGCATCAACTCCTCGCTGCAGCTTTCCAAGCGCGGCGGCGGCGTTGCACTCTCGCTGACCAACGTCCGCGAGCACGGCGCCCCGATCAAGCAGATCGAGAACCAGTCCTCCGGCGTCATCCCCGTAATGAAGCTCCTCGAAGACAGCTTCTCCTACGCCAACCAGCTCGGCGCACGCCAGGGTGCCGGTGCCGTGTACCT
Source organism: Paeniglutamicibacter sp. GQ140 (assembly GCF_059759235.1). Taxonomy (NCBI): domain Bacteria; kingdom Bacillati; phylum Actinomycetota; class Actinomycetes; order Micrococcales; family Micrococcaceae; genus Paeniglutamicibacter; species Paeniglutamicibacter sp. GQ140. Next base: position 15,571 of record NZ_JCAXDW010000020.1, on the reverse strand, counting down.
CAACGCGCACCACCCGGACATCCTGCGCTTCCTGGACACCAAGCGCGAGAACGCCGACGAAAAGATCCGCATCAAGACCCTGTCCCTGGGCGTCGTGGTTCCGGACATCACCTTCGATCTGGCCCGCAAGAACGAGGACATGTACCTCTTCTCGCCGTATGACGTCGAGCGGGTCTACGGCGTGCCGTTCAGCGACATCTTCGTCACCGAGAAGTACTACGAGATGGTCGATGATGCGCGCATCAAGAAGACCAAGATCAACGCGCGCGAATTCTTCCAGACCCTGGCGGAGATCCAGTTCGAGTCCGGCTACCCGTACATCATGTTCGAGGACACCGTAAACCGCGCCAACCCGATCAAGGGCAAGATCTCGATGAGCAACCTGTGCTCGGAGATCCTGCAGGTCTCGACTCCCTCGGAGTACAACGAAGACCTCGGATACAAGACCGTGGGCAAGGACATCTCCTGCAACCTCGGCTCGATGAACATTGCCAAGGCCATGGACGGCAAGGACCTCGGGGCCTCGATCGAGACCGCGATCCGCGCGCTGTCCGCAGTGTCGGACATGTCCTACATCAACTCGGTGCCCTCGATCGCCCAGGGCAATGCCAAGACCCACGCCATCGGCCTGGGACAGATGAACCTGCACGGCTACCTGGCCCGCGAACGCGTCCACTACGGCTCCGAAGAGGGGTTGGACTTCACCAACATCTACTTCTACACCGTGGTGTTCCACGCGCTGCGTGCCTCGAACAAGCTCGCCATCGAAACCGGTGAGTCCTTCGACGGCTTCGCGGATTCGAAGTACGCCTCGGGCGAGTTCTTCGACAAGTACACCGAGCAGGAATGGGTTCCGGGCACCGAGCGTGTGCGCGAACTCTTCGCCGGGATCGACATCCCGACGCAGGACGACTGGCGTGCGCTGAAGGCCTCCATCATGGAGCACGGCATCTACAACCAGAACCTGCAGGCCGTCCCGCCGACCGGCTCGATCTCCTACATCAACAACTCGACCTCCTCCATCCACCCGGTGGCGGCGAAGATCGAGATCCGCAAGGAAGGCAAGATCGGCCGCGTGTACTACCCGGCCCCGTACCTGGACAACGACAACCTGGAGTACTACCAGGATGCCTACGAAATCGGCTACGAGAAGATCATCGACACCTACGCGGTTGCCACGCAGCACGTGGACCAGGGCCTGTCCCTGACCCTGTTCTTCAAGGACACGGCCACCACGCGCGACATCAACAAGGCGCAGATCTACGCATGGAAGAAGGGCATCAAGACGCTCTACTACATCCGCCTGCGCCAGCTGGCACTCGAGGGAACCGAAGTGGATGGTTGCGTCAGCTGCATGCTCTAATCGCAGCCGCTTCACCCCCGGTTGCCAGGTCGCGATAGCCTAACAACCGAATGCGTACGGCGGCGGGTTCCCACCCGCCGTCGTACGCGCACCCGTTACAACCAAAAACTTAGCAAGAAGAGGGACGGAAATGACTGAGAAGCTGAAGCTGGCCAGCCACGTCGAAGCCATCAACTGGAACCGCATCCAGGACGACAAGGACGTCGAGGTGTGGAACCGACTGGTCAACAACTTCTGGCTGCCGGAGAAGATCCCGCTGTCCAACGACGTCCAGTCGTGGAACACGCTCACCGAGGCCGAGAAGCTGCTCACCATGCGCGTCTTCACCGGCCTGACCCTGCTGGACACCCTGCAGGGCACGGTCGGAGCCGTCTCGTTGATCCCCGATGCACTCACCCCGCACGAAGAGGCCGTGTACACCAACATCGCCTTCATGGAATCGGTGCACGCCAAGAGCTACTCGTCGATCTTCTCGACCCTGTGCTCGACCAAGGAAATCGACGACGCATTCCGCTGGTCCACCGAGAACGAGAATCTGCAGAAGAAGGCGCAGATCATCGAGAGCTATTACTACGGTGAAGATGCGCTGAAGCGCAAGATCGCCTCGACCCTGCTCGAGTCGTTCCTGTTCTACTCCGGCTTCTACCTGCCGATGTACTGGTCTTCCCGCGCCAAGCTGACAAACACCGCAGACCTGATCCGTTTGATCATCCGCGACGAGGCCGTCCACGGCTACTACATTGGCTACAAGTTCCAGAAGGGCCTCGAAGGCCTTTCCGAGGAGCGCAAGCAGGAGCTGAAGGACTACACCTTTGAGCTCATGTTCGAGCTGTACGAGAACGAGGTCCAGTACACCCACGACCTCTATGACGGTGTCGGCCTGGCCGAGGACGTCAAGAAGTTCCTGCACTACAACGCCAACAAGGCGCTGATGAACCTGGGCTATGAAGCCATGTTCCCGGCATCGGTCACCGATGTTAACCCGGCGATCCTTTCGGCACTGAGCCCGAACGCAGACGAGAACCACGACTTCTTCTCCGGCTCGGGTTCCTCGTACGTGATCGGCAAGGCCGTCAACACCGAAGACGAGGACTGGGACTTCTAGGTCCCACCCCAACCACATCGGCCCAAGGGCGCCAGCGTCACCACAACGGTGAAGCCGGCGCCCTTGGTGATTTCAAGTTAGGTGGCCAAAATTCCAAGCTAGGTGGCCATTTTTCAAAAACCTGGCCATTTTCCAAGATAGTTGGCCACACCAGTATCCGGTTCGTCGAGAATCGTGAGACATGTATAGAGCCCAGCTCCGAAAATGGAGCTGAGCTCTTCGTTCACTTGGCCAGATATTGAAGATCCCGTGGGCCCAATGGATGGCGTAGGAATTTGAGTTAAGTTCGGATCCAGCCAATGTGGCTCTGGCATTGAATGTCTTTGGATTTGGTTGGCTATGGCTATGGGGCGTATTGCACTCTGCCTGAGCGACACTAGCGAAAGTACATGGGAACGAGACTTACTTGGGGGAGCAACGGCAAGCTTGAGCGCGAATCACCAGTGGCATGCCGCCACGTTCGAGCCTTGGGCGTATTCCGACTACCCCTCGATGCTCAACGGTTTCTTTGAGACGCTTCAGCAACAATTGAAACATTTGAAGCTGGACAGCGATGCTGTTGGAGTTCTAGTGAAACTTCTCGAAAGCATCGCCCCATTTGGACTTATTGGAGGAGCTCTAGGGTTACCCGCACTGGACGGCGCGATCTCTACTCTGGCAGCGGGGCTTGAGCGCCGAGGAAATTATTCAGATAGAAAGAAAGCAGCCGACAAGATCTTCAAGGCTCTGACAAATCCGATTGTGATTGTCGTAGACGATTTGGACAGGTTGGATGCCCATGAACTGATGTGGTGCTTCAAATTGATCAGGTTGTTGGGGCGTCTGGATAATGTCTACTACATTCTTTGCTACGACGAGCGAACCCTCATCGACGTAATGTCAAAAACCGATGTAGTTGGTGATGATGCGGGGAATACAGCCATGCTCTATCTGGAGAAGATCGTCCAGGTACGGGTCGATGTTCCAGAGCTAACCGGGGTCGAGCAATGGAACATGTGGGACGACGAGCTCAAGAAACTAGTAGAAGCTCACGAAATTGATGAGTCTGAGGTGGATAGGTCCCGGCTCAAACGAATGTGGGACTTGTATTTCGTCCGGCATCTGAACAAGCCTCGGGCCATGAAGCGTTTCGTCTTGCAGCTCTCTTCGTCGTGGTACTCGATTGCTGGGGCAGTCAACTTCACGGACTTTGTGGCGATGACGTTTATCCGTGAATACGAGGCTTCACTCTATGCAGTCATCAAAGCCAGCAAACACCAGCTTGTCTTCAGTCACTACGAGGTGCCGAAGAATACAAACATAACCACAGCAGTACGGCAGGCATACTGGGTTGAAATGCTGGAGAAGCACAACGTCGATGAAACCAATGTTGTTCTTCAATTCTTGGGGCTACTTTTTGATGTGGTGGCCGAAAAGGAGTTCATGAATCTAAGTAACTGGCGGTCGCGTCGAATTGATAAGGAGATTTACTTCGATCGCTACTTCCGCAACATGTTGGCGATTGAGGACATCCCTGAGCGCGCTTACCGCGCCTACCTTGAGGATTTGATTCAAGGTGAGCGCTGTGATGCGGCGGATCGTGTGCACCAAAAAGTATCGGTGACAGACGAGAAAGTCATTGATTGGGTAGAAGAAGAATTTACCAAACGAGGGACGGACCCGCTTCCCGTTTTCACGCAGCTCCAATCGCAATACGCACATATGTTTGCCTATGGATCTTTGAAGGTTGCTGGATCCGTTCCAATTACCAAATTCGCCAATGCTGTGGTGAACCGTGCAACCGGTTTGTTGCCACCCACAGAGAAGTCGAAATGGTTTGAGGGGGTTTGCGCCGAGCCGGGAGGGCTTGCGCTGCTGACTGACGTGTTCATTCACGCTGAACATATGTCCAGAGATATGCCCTACGTGGGCAACGATGAGTATCTGGATGGGATTGTTGCACTGGCGAAGAGACACCTCAGCACTTTTTTTGCCCACCAACCGTCAACAGTCGATCATTCGGCATTGAGAGGTCTCAGAATCATTATGGTCGCTGATGGTCTTGCTGCAATGAAGGACTTCGTCAGGACCGGTATTGGCAACTCTGAATTTTGGACGCCTTGAGATCTAATGCCCAGCCTTCTGAATGTGCAGCATCAGATCTCGGAGGATAAGATCACCTACAGCACTAGCGACGTCGAGGTATATGAGGAGGATGTTGACCAGTTACTTGGGCATGACTGGGTCAATGGCAGAATCAAAAATGATCATGGGACAGAACGGTCTTTCGTCTATTGGGACGAAGAACTACTCGACTTTTCAGAGATCAAGGCACTTGCTTCGTCTGCATATGTTCGAGCCATGGCAAATCGGGAGTCAAGAATGAGCAACCAGCACGAACTGTGAACCGGGTCCAATGCCACCGGCTTCGTTGAGAGAGCGCGGCGGTGCACAAGCGCCCGTACAGCGGTTCGGGGATCCTGGAGCTGCGCGCCAGCTCGAGTTTGTGTCTGCGGCTACCACCGCCCGACAATGCAAGGCAACCAGCGCCTATATGATCGCCCCGTGGCGTTCGAGGAACGCTACAAGATGCCGGTGAAGACCAAAGCCGCCATTGCCCGCGAACTGTGTTTCGTCAAGTTTAAGTAGGCCATTAAAGCGTTCAAAAGTAGGCCACTTCGGCACGGTTTTAGGCCATTTCAGCTCCCGCCCTCCCCGGCGCTGACCTGCGAATTCTTAAGTCACAGGTCAGCGCCGGGTTACCGGAGTCTCAGAACGGTGCAGGACCGTCGTTCGCGGCAGGAGGCACCCTCCCCGGCGGATCACCAGCGAACCGGGCGTCCGCCCAGCCGCCGGCCGGGTCCAGGAAGTCCTGGGGCCAGGGAGCCGGCCCCCCGGAATCGTCCCACCAACCGGTCTCTTCGCCGGCCGCGAGCAACGCCAGGTCCTCGGCCAGGGACCGCCCAAACGGATGGAATCGCCCGTCTGCTGCTTCAATGCCCATTGTGTTCCTCATTTCATCAACGCGTTCTTCACCCGGTAGGACTGGCCACGGAACTGCAGCAGCCGCCCATGGTGCACCAACCGGTCGATGACCGCCGCGGCCATGTTCTCGTCGCCGAAGACCATGCCCCACCGCTTGAACTCCAAATTCGTCGTCAGCACCAGGCTGCGCTTCTCATACCCATCGGCGATGACCTGGAACAGCAGCCGGGCTCCCTCGTCATCAATCGGCAAGTACCCGAATTCGTCGATGACCAGCAGCTGGTTCTTGGCGATCGAGGCAAGTTCCTTGTCCAGCCGGCCCTCGTCCTTGGCCCGCCGCAATTGCATCACCAGCCCGGCGGTGGTGAAGAACTTCGCCGGAATGCCACGCCGGCACGCAGCCACGGCCAAGGCGGTCGCCAGGTGCGTCTTGCCGGTGCCCACGTCCCCGAACAGGATCAGGTCCTGGGCATGGTCCAGGAAATCCAGGTCCACCAGCTGCTCCCGCCCGTAATCGGCGGGGAAGGTGATCGCGGTGAAGTCATACCCGTCCAGCGTCTTCACCGCGGGCAGTTTCGCGGCGCGCAGCAGCCGGGCCCTGCGCGATTCGGTGCGGGAGGCCTGCTCCGCCATGAGCAGCTCGTAGAGGAACTCGCGCTGTTTCGGGGTGCCCTTGCGGGCGAATTCATCCATGACGCTGCTGGTCAACGACGCGGCCCGGCCGGCGTCGACCAGGTCCTCGATCTCGATCGCGCTCATGCCACCGGCACCGCGTTCGCCAGCGCTGCTCCCGCATCCGCCGCAGGTGCGAACAACCGGTCATAGACGGCCAGGTCCACGATCCCCGCCTCGAACTCGGTGCCCTGGGCAATCCGGCGCGCGAGCATGCCCAACGTCGGGCCCGACGGGTCGCCACCATCGACGACCAGCAGCTCGGCCGCATCCACCGCGGTGATGAACCCGGTTGCGGAGGAGGCTTCCTCCAGCGCGGTGAAGAATCGGCGCCGGTCCGCGGCCTCGGCGGTATCGATCCAGTCCCGCACCGGATCGGCGAATTCGGCGCGGATCGGCGAGTTCGCCCAGCCTCCGGGCTTGCGGGCCAGCAGCCCCAGCACCGTTGACGGTTCGCTGATCGTTTCCGGATGCTGCCCGAAAACCCGCGGGAAGGACCGGATGACGTTCGCCTGCTCGTCCAACAACTCGACCGTTTCATGCCGCAAGCCGACCGTGACCCGCCGAGAGGCGAACTGCGGACCGGCCGCATACGTGTTCTGGGCCACCTGCACGTGCCCATACTTGTTCGCCTTGCGCGTCTCATACTGCACCGGGTCGAACCTGGCCCCGGGCAACGCCAGCAACGCGGCCCGGTCTTCGACGAACAGTTCCTCGCTGGTGGCCAGCTTCTTCCAATGCCGCTTCGCCGCGAACCGGGTGCTGCGCTCGGTGAGCAGCTGGTTCAGCTGTTCCATCGAAGTCGCAGCGGGAATCGGGACCATGATGTTTCGGCGCAGGAAACCCACGGCGTTTTCCACGTTGCCCTTCTCGTGCCCCGAGTCGGGATTGCAGAACCTGGCTTCGGATCGGTAGTGGTTCTTGAATGCCCCGAAGAGCTTGGTCTCGATGATCTTCCTGCGGATCCGCCGTCCAACGCCGGTGGCATTGTCAAAGATCATCAACCCCGGCGCCCCGCCGGCCTGTTCGAAGATGGTCCGCAGCCCGTGGCAGACGCATTCGGCCGTTTCCCCGCGATAGGCCTGCGCGAAGCGCATGTTCGAGAACGGGAACGTCACCACCAGCACGTGCACCGTCTGGCGTTCCCCGGCAATGATCGCGTCGGCTTGCCCGAAGTCGACCTGCACCGTTCCCGGGTCCCAGAGCAGTTCCAGGAAGCCGTCCCCGGTGCCCTGCCGGGATTGCCGGTGCGCCTTCACGAACCGCTGCACCGGCGAATACGTGCCTTGGTAGCCTTCTTCGTCCACGAGCCGGTCGAAGACCCGTTGGGCGGTATGCCGTTGCTTGCGTGGCGCGTTCCTGTCTTCCTCCAGCCAACCGATGATGGTCTCCTCGAAGCCGAGCAGCACCGAACGTGCCTTGTTGCGGGCTGCCGGCGGCCTGGGCGAATAGTCATCGATCTTCAGGTACTTGGCCACCGTGGCCCGGGACAGGCCCACTTGCTGGGCGATTTTCCGGCCGGAGACTCCCTGGGAATCGAGTTTCCTGATACGTTCTTGAACGGATGTGTTTCGTCAACTTTAAGTCGGCCATTAAAGCGATAAGAATCAGGCCACCTGGGCTCGGAATCCTGCCATGTTGGCGTTTGGCCTATTTCATGAGCGCATTCTTGACCCGATAGGACTCGCCGCGGAACTGCAACAGCCTCCCGTGGTGCACCAACCGATCGATGACGGCGGCAGCCATGTTGTCATCGCCGAACACCGTTCCCCACCTCGAAAACTCCAGGTTTGTCGTGATGATCAGGCTCCGCTTCTCGTACCCGTCCGCGATCACCTGGAACAACAGCCGGGCCCCTTCGGTATCGATCGGAAGGTATCCCAGCTCATCGATTGCGATCAATTGGTTTTTGGCCAGGGACGCCAGCTCCTTGTCCAGCCGGTCCTCCTCCTTCGCCCGGCGCAGCATCATCACCAGCGCGGAGGTGGTGAAGAACCTCGCCGCGATGCCCTGCCGGCATGCTGCCGCCACCAGGGCGGTGGCCATGTGGGTCTTGCCTGTGCCCACGTCCCCGTAAAGCACCAGGTCCTGGGCCCTGTCGATGAAGTCCAGGGATTCGAGGGGACGGCTTCCATAATCCTCGGGGAACCTGACGTTGCTGTAGTCGAATCCGGTCAGTGATTTCATCGCCGGCAACCGTGCGGCCTTCAGCAGCCGCTGGCGCCGGGATTCGAGCCGGGATTCGTGCTCGGCGACCAGCACCCCGTGCAGGTATTCGCGTTGCTTCGGGGTGCCCTTCTCTGCCCATTCGGTCAACACGCTGCCGGTCAGGGAAGCGTGCTTGCCGGCCTCGAGGAGGTCTTGGACGGTGATCGGGTTCATGCGACTTCTCCCGTGCTCATATTCAGGGTGGTGAAGGTGTCATAGACGCTCAGGTCCACGTTGGCCGCCGATGGTTCGGTGCCGTCGGCCAGGCGACGGGCGAGCATGCCCAGCATGGCCATGTCCGGTCCGTCTCCGCGCTGGATCAGGGTGTCGGCGGCCTGTATCGCATGGTCGAACCCGGTGGTCCCGGATACGGCATCCACCGCATTGAACAGCCGGCGCCGATCCGTGGCGGTCGCCTTGTCCAACCAGTCGCGCACCGGGTCCGGGACCAGGGTCCGCAGCGGGGAATGGGACCACGCGCCGGGCTTGGTCACCAGCAACGGCACCAGGGACGAAGGCTCGAAGATCGTCTCGGTCTGCTTGCCGAAGACGCGGCGGAAGGTGCGGACCGGTGCGGAATGCTCATCCAGGATCTGCACCACCTCGTGCCCCAGCCCCACCGTGAGCAGCCGCCCATGGAATGAGGAGCCGGCCGCGTAGGTGTTCCCGTCCACGAGTAGGTTCCCGACCCTGTCGGCCCTGCGGGACTCGTAGCGCACCGCCTCGAATCCGACCCCCGGCAGCTCCAAGCAAGCGGCCACGTCCTGGGCGAACAGTTCACCCAGGGCCAGGCCCTTGCGGTAGTGCACGGTGCTGGCCAGCGCGTCGCATTTGGCCATGAAGATCTCGTTCAGGCCCTGAATGGTGGCGGCTTCCGGCTCGGGGACCATGAAGTTGCGGCGCAGGAACCCCACCGCATTTTCCACGTTGCCCTTCTCGTGGCCAGAATATGGATTGCAATAGCGTGACTCCGAGCGGTAGTGGAGCTTGAACGCGCCAAACAGTTTGGTCTCCACGACCCTGGTTCCCACCCGCCTGCCGATGCCCGTTGCGTTGTCAAACACCATGTGGCGTGGCACGGCCCCAATGTGATCAAACACCGTCCGCAGCCCGTGGGCGACGCATTCTGCCGTCTCGCCGCGGTACGCCTGCACGAAGCGCATGTTCGAGAACGGGAAGGTCACCAAGAAGGTGTGCATCACCTGCCGGATCCCGGCAATGATGGCCTCGGCCTCGCCGAAGTCGACCTGCACGGTGCCGGCGGGCCAGACGAGCTCGGTGAAGCCCTCCCCGGCCTGCCGGCTCGAGGCCCTCCACCGCCGCACGAACCGCTGCACCGGCGAATACGCGCCGGTGAAGTAGTGCTCTTCCACCAGCCGGTCAAAGACGCGCTTGGCGGTGTGCCGCTGCTTGTAGTTCCGGCGCTGGTCCTCGACCAGCCACTGCTCGATGATGTGCTCGAACCCGGTGAGCACCGAGCCCCCAGGCCGCGTCTTGGGGACTGCCGGTGCCGGGGAGAAATCCTTTTGGTCGGCGTACTTCGCCACCGCGTCCCGGCTGACTCCCAACCGCCGGGCGATCTCTCGACCCGAGATTCCCTGGGAATCCAATGTTCTGATATTTTCTTGTACGGACATGGGTACCGTCATCTGCTTTCCAGCCCTTCCGGCGCAATCGCTCTGTCAATAGCAGCGCCGTAAGGAACCTATCTGGGGGTGGCGGGCCCATGTCTTTTGACACTCTGGGCAGGGCCTCGAACCACCGGGTGATCTCTATCTCCAAGCCAGCCCCGGAATGACGTTTTCCGGGATGAAATCACTGGCCTGATTCTTACCGCTCTTTTGGCTGGAAACCGGCCACCAACTTGGCTGGATTCTTTGGCTCAAACGGACTGAAGATAGTCGATCACACACAACGGACATGGGTACCGTCACTTCTCTCTGTTTCCTATCCGGCACCCGGTTGATTGTCTGCAAACATCATGTGGTCGGTGCCGGTATGGAATTTATCGCGAAGCAAGACGGGCCCATGTCTCTTTGCCTTCCCCCGCGTTTGGTTCGTGACCTGCACGGGCTTGAACGGTGCGGGGCTCCGCATGAGCGGGCCGTCTTGGCTTCTGGGTGGTTGTGATCATCAGCCGCCAGAATCCACGCAATGGTCCTGGCCTGGTTTTGCTGCTGAAATGGCCTGATTCAGGCCGCTTAGATGGCCTACTTTTACTGCTGAAGTGGCCTACATCTAGCTGATCACACACAGCGAACTTGCCGGTTAGTGCTAGTCACTGGCCGCGCCCCGGTAGAATGGCCCTATCCTGGCGAACGGATAATCCCTGGGACGGTCCCCGCGATGTGCGCACCCGGACGAGGCAACATGCGGGGCCAAAACGAGACGCCTCTGTGGGTAGGCCCCCAAGCTGATGCTCGATGCTAGACAACGTCACGATCGACTCGAATTCCTTGTCATGCGGTACCCAACCGCGCTTGTTAGCCTGACCATGATCTGCCGATCCAGGCACGACGCCTCCACCGGGGCACGAGTAAGCGGCTCCCGGAAACAAACTTCCGGAAGCCGCTTACCTCTGTCCATGGATGGACAGAATTTTATATATCAGGCCTCGCTGGTCCCCTCCGGAGCGTCGAAGTAAGTCACTTTCGGGTTTTCTGCTGCCATGAACGGGTTCACCCAAGAGGAGCGTGCCCCTGCCATCGCCCCACTGTCGGTCCACACGATGAACGGCGCACCCGGAAAGATTGCCGTCACGACGGCAGAATCGCGCAAAGGCGTCACGTACTCCCTTCGCTTGGCACCCGTGCCCTTCGTCTCCCAGCGCTTGCCCGAAAGCTGCTTGCCGACCTCCGCAGTCCATTCTTCGACTGAATGCCTGGTCCAACTAATGGACCGGATTCGCATATCGGGTGCCTGCGGCTGCCGACTGGCAGCTGCAGCCATCTCCGTGTACATCTTTTCTGCTTCATCTGCGTCTACTTCTGGAATGAAAAACTGGTTCATGGTGGTCTCCTGATGCAGCGGTCCCGAATTGGACCTATCTCAAGGCTCATACATTCCGAACGCCGAGTGGGGGATGCCGACCGTGTCTATTTTTGCCGCTGGCTCATTGTCGGTTTCGGCAGAATACTGTCTTGGACAGGGTTGCGATGTTTCTCAAAAGTCAGCAGCGTAAACTGCGGGATGCTTCACTTTGAAACACCTGCACCCTGGTCAAGAAGCGAACCTACAAGCATTCCGACTGAATCAGCCAGTGAGTACAAATTAGACGCGTCTCAGCGAGACGTAGAGTTTGCCTGATGCGTTTGGTGGCTCAAACTTGGAGACGATTCTTGCGTCCTTCAGCCTCTTGAGAATTGCGCGATTCTCTTGGGTGTCATCAAATGTAGGTCTTTTCCAACCTGTATCCGCAATGGATTTGTAGTTTCCTCCCATGTTCCTAAGTATTAACCGAAGATCTTCGAGGGAGACTCGCTCTCCAGCTTGCGCAAGCAATTTGACGATAATGGATTTCTGCACGCCCCCGCGACGGATTCGCTCGATACCAGTAGCGGCGAGTATAAATTTGTCCTGGAGGGCGCATTCAGTAACTGCCAGATAGGCATCCTTCGGGACGTCATTGAAGTTCCCCAGTTGCTTGACGATTGCGATTCTCAAAGCATTGCTGATCTTTGGACTTCGCATGAGGGGCGCGATGTGCTTGGTTTCCAGGGTTTCAGGAGAGACAAAATCCTCGAACTTGCTGGAATTAGTGATTGCGTATTCCAAGGTAGGCCAATCCACGATGAGCCTCGTGGCGAAAGTATCTTCGTCGTCAGCGATGAGATCCTCCTTTATCAGGAGGCCCACGAGTTCTCCGGAATCCGGTTTGATGGACACAGCAGGAAGGGCTCCAGAGTCGAGAGAAGAGGCTAGCTTGACCCTGTGATGTGGGTCTTCAAGGACGTCGGCTGCGTTGATAATCATCACCGCCAACCTCTTCCGTTCCTCCTCCTCAACCAAATCTGCACCGGTGATTTCATTCGCTGCAGAAAGGGAGACCGCGATATTCCCGTCAATTTCCCCTGCCCGGTCGACGTATGCAGAAACGTTCGCAAACGTCATTGGGACACGCTTTGATGCAACCAAAACTGACCATGCCGCGGTTGACACCTCCTGAAGCTCATCAATAACGCAGTCCGGATGTGCACCCGAAACGAGTCGTTCATAGTCTTCTCGCTCCCAGGATCTGGAAGGTTTTAGTACATAGCTGAATAGAGTTTGAGACTCAATCGAATACCGAGTATTAGCAGACTCCTCTTTGGCTTCCAAGTACTGGGTGATTTGTGCCAGCGCGTAGGTGAAGATTTCAGACTGCACGGATCTAAGGCTGTCGAGGGAAATGTTGTTCGTTTGAGCAATTCGCTCAAGATTCTCGGCTGTAAGCTTGTATGCCCGCGTCTTACGCAGCTCGACGCATGCTGCATCCGAAAGCTCAAAAACACTTGGCAAGCATGTGCCGACCTGGGCTATAAAGCCGACAGCCTGTTCTGCGGAAGTTCCGCTCTCGCCGCCTGTAAGTGACGGGAAAAGCTGGTATGTGGATTCGATGAAGGAACTTACCTTTTCGGAGAATTCGTAACTAACATCCAAGCTCTGATAGGCGATGGCGAAATCGACCAGATGAGACTTCTCCTCGCGATCAAGAGGTGAGTCCAAGACGAGGTAGTTGAAAATCGTCGATTGCCGTGGTGTCAGCTGGGCAATGAACTCCCTCTTCGCTTTGCCAACGCTCAAGTAGTGATTGGTAAACTCGCGCCCGTTTGTCTCGCTTCCAATGAGGGTCTTGGTGATCACTTCGGCATCGTCATCGTTTTGGGTAAGCACGTAGTCGAATATTGACACGTTGATAATGCTGCGATCTCGAAGCACGGTTTTCCCTCCGTCTCGCAAGATCGCCTCTACATCCTCGGCGTCGAGCTCGTAGTCAGCGTCCCCCGTCCCTCTGTCAATGCACCGCATCATAAAGGTCATAGCCTTGGGTCGGATCAACTTCCCGTAGAACACAGAAACATACAGGGAGAAATACGGGGTGATATACCCATTTACAACGAGATCCACAGCCAGTGGAGAGAGCAAATGATGTTCGATCCAACCTCGAAAGCTTTTTGAGGCTCCCTTCGATGCATCAGCCCAAACAAATTCTGGTTGCTCAGCGAGCTCGCGCCACTCATGATGGCGAAGGAAATTCATGCTCTTTTCGTGACGGGCGATCACATCCATATCGGCGGAGATTGCACGCTCCAACCATTGCTCTGAGTCTAAGGGGACCCCCATGAGCGTTTGCAGTCCCTCGACCGTCAATTGCAACGAATTCTCAACAATAGTGTTGCGGCTGCTTACTGTACGCATGCCCAGTGAGATCTGATGGTCATTCTCGATTAGATCTCGCCAGAACGCTGGTGTCTGAAGCAGATCATCGCCGATCACTTCTCCGTTGGCCTTCCGAAGTGTGTTGTCTTTAAAGCCACTTCCGGGAGCTGCAGCGAGAGCATCGACGCGGCTGCGAAGTTGAACTGCAAGATTGGCGGCATGTTCATCTGCCGCTTTTCGTTGGTCGATACGTACACGAATCGAAGCCGTCTCACTACGGAGCCTCTTTAGATTTGAACTAACCAAAGCACGCCAAACGTCAAACACGCTATCCAAAGAGCTTGTGCCGTGCCGGATATCCTCGAAATCTGCCATGTGAGTGTTTTTGAACAAGATCATCGCAAAGAGACGTTCAGCGTCTATACCTGGGACTGGGTTTTTAGCATCGAGGAGGCGGTGCTTGAAAACCTCGTATTCGTTAATAATGTTGTGGATGAGCCTCATATCGGCAGTATGACGAGCTGCGAGATCCACGAGATCTTCAGAAATTGTATGTCCACGCTCTGTAAGAGAGTCATGCATAAGATCACGGGCGTTCTTGTGCGTAATGAAGGGCACAATCGGGATAATGAGATCAAAAAACTTGGTCCTGTTTGATCGCACAATCTCGGCGCGAGCCGGGACGATCTCTTTCTTCTTTTCTTGCCGCTCTATATGGCCATGATTCTCGAAAACGCTGTCACGCACCGCGTAGATAAATCTGATATTCCGGTCATCCAGTTGTCGGGCTGAGTTCAGAAGTCCATTTAGCGAACGTAGCGACTCGAAGATCCGGGCTTCATTGAAACGGTCGAGATCTTCGATGATGACAATGTCCCGCGATTTGTTGGTCTCGAAGTAGTAGATAATCTCGTCGAGGTATTCGTCGAAGTAGCTTGACGACCGGGGCGGAAGGGTAATCGTGGCCGGTCCTGCCGTAACCTTTTCGATTCCGAACCGCCCTTGGAGAATAAGGCGAACAAGTAGAACCACCGACCCCACTGCAACGGGGATGGAGAGATAGGCAGCACCGACACGCAGCCAGGATGGCAGAGAAATTGCAGCAGACCCGATGTTTGGCATCACTGATACGTCTAGTCCAATTGCAATTGCAACCGCCAAGGCCACCAGACCCACGATCACCGCTATCTTGATCTCGCGCCACCATCGAAATCTCGTGATTCTATGGAATCGTGACTCGGGAGCATCGGATGGACGCTGCTGATAGAGCAATTGTTTGACGATCTCTTTTTGGATTCGGTTCGTCGTCGTAGATGCCGCTGGGTTGCTGTCCTTTCCAAACTCGGTAGCTTCAGGTTCAGTTCCAAGTGTGAGAAGTGAAACCTCAATAGCTCGATCTTTGAACTCTTTCGAGACCTTGCTGAGCACACTGCTCTTGCCGGTGCCATAAGTGCCAGCGAGTGCAATGTTCCTCACCTTAGGCTGTTCATCGATTGCTCGCTTCAAGATCGAGTAGTACACACCGTGTTGTTCTTCTGAATACTCGGGTGCGAGGCTTTCCAGTTTCGGCACAGTCGTAACCGTTGGTATTTCATCTGATGGCGGTTGGCTCATGGATTGCTCCTACTCAGGTTGAGATTTCAGGTACCTGAATGGCCAGGTCGCTTAGTTAACAACGTGTGAATCCATAATCATAAGGGGGCATCAGACTTCTTTGCATAACAGTACGTAGCCCTAGTGAGCGCCTACTTTGCCAGTTGTGCGCCTGAAGGTCCTGCATCCTCCCGCGGATTGATGTCGGTTGCGGGCCACCTAGTGCCAATGCATCGCTTATTGTTTCCCTCGATTTGGAAACCACTTTGCAGGTCACGGACAGGCAATCTTGCCCGTGTGCGAGTGCC